>JAPLKB010000042.1 GCA_026388275.1 Pseudomonadota bacterium | reverse complement strand
TAGAATTTTAGTCTATTGAATGAAGTCAGGCTATTTTCTGATTATTTAAAGGAGGTACATGATGTCACAGCGAGAAGGTGAAACTAATTATAAGTATGAGGATTATGCATCAGAGATGGCTTTCCATCGTCTTAATCAAACGGAAGCTTTGGTAGGTCAGACTGTTAGAATTACGCTCGAATCAGGGGCGATCTTTGTTATAGAGTTTACTGAACGCAATAAAGCTATCTGGAAAAGCGGCAATGAAGGCGGCACGGACTGGTGCGAAGTGGTGGAAGTAGCATCCGAAACCTATTTTATCGACATGACATTCACCAGTGAACCTCGCCAGTCGCAGACCTTTATTGCAAACACGAAAACAAGACGGGTGCTCTCAATTCGGACAATTATGCGCGAAGGCGATGTAGGCAAAGAGCCCAGGGCTGTTCATCAGTTTTCTCCAGGCGTTCTTGGTGATCCGGCTATTCCGCCAACGGGACATAAACCTGCTCCTACACGTGATCTGGTCGGTTTGCGGGCGATCTATACATACAATCCCAACCAGTGTTTTGAACATATTTACTTGAATACGCAACGCTATGTCTGGCATTGTGTAGTAGGACCGCTTTATGGTGAAGCGGACGTAGATTTTCATAGCGATTATAAGTTCGATGATAACCAGTACGTTTTTTGCTTCCGTGAATTCGGCCTGCCTGTTTCGACCGTTTTCTTTCATAACTGGGACCAGATGAGGGAGACAGGCAAATTTTTTGCGATTGGTGAAAACGGCGCTGTTGCAAATACACCTGCCGGTGCCATCATTCAGAAGTTGTCAATGACCTTTTATCCTGCCGATAAGAAACCGGCGTAAATAGGTGTTAATGCGGCCATGTTGACGCTGTTGACGGTTGCTTGCTCTTAAAAGAAAGGGGACTCAGTCAGTGGCGCGGCTACGGGAAGAATCGACGTAGTCCCCAGATAATATACAGGAGGGATGGTATGAAAAAGAAGATGTTTGTTGCATTACTGGTCATGGTTCCAATGGTGCTGTTTCTGTTTTGTAACACTCTTGTTGCAGCGCCCGCGAAGGATAAGATACGTATAGGCTGGGTTACTTCTCTATCTGGTCCCTATGCCAGCGGGGTGCCGGGCACCTACGGAATGACATATGATCTTTGGATCGATGAGATCAATGCAAAGGGAGGGATATTCGTCAAAGAGTACGGGAAAAAGTTGCCTATAGAAGTTATCAAATATGACGACAAGAGCGACGTAGGTACTATGACGAAGCTGCTTGAGAAAACAATATTGACAGATAAGGTGGATTTCATATTTTCACCCTGGGGTACGGCAATGCTTTTCGCCGCTGCGCCCATAGCCAACAAACATAAGTACATACTCATCGGCGGCCCCGGTGGAGCCGACAAACTCAGAGACATGATGCCGAAATTCCCATACTTTTTCTCGGTGCTAAACACGGCCATGGCCCAGATGCCCCCTCTTGTCCAGATACTTGGGGATGCTAATGTGAAGAAAGTGGCTATCATCTATATCGAGGATCTTCACGGCATCGAGTATAGAGATGTGGCACTCAAAGAGCTAAAAAAGCGGGGGATTCAAGTTGCAATGGTAAAGAGCTTCCCCTTTGGAACGAAGGATCTTTCTCCTCTTTTGAAAGAGGCCAAAGCAGCCGATGTTGACGCCTTCCTGGGGTTTATCTATCCTGACGAATCATTCCTTGTGACTAAACAGGCGATGGAGATCAACTTCAATCCGAAAGCCTTTTTTCTGACAGTTGGTCCTTTCCTTATAGAGTACAGGGAGGCCTTTGGTGCAAAAAACGTGGAAGGGGTGATGGGAGGAGGAGCCTGGAATGAGAAAGTATCGCCTGGAGCAAAACAGTTCCGTGATAACTTTATTAATAAATATAAAGTTGAGCCTTCATATTGGGGACCACTTTTCATGTATTCCTCACTCCAATTCTTTGAGAAAGCTATTGAAGAAGCAGGGACCCTGAATCAAAAGAAAATACGGGACCTTATGGCCACAAAAACATACGACACGGCTATGGGACCGATGAGGTTCGAAAAAGGGTTCAACACTACCCACCCAGGTGAGATAGGCCAATGGCAGAATGGCGTGTATGAAGTTATAGACCCGGGCAAGAAGCGTACTGCAAAACCTTTGTATCCAAAGCCGGAGTGGCAGAAGTCCAAGTGAGTCCGGGGATGGCAAATAGGACGGATGTATCCGAAAACGCAGTAATCGGGAGTTATTACCGGTGAACCCTGGCTGGGTCCATTGGTATGATTACCGGATGAGGACGTATCGTGCATTGCTAAACGATAATACAAAAAGGAGGAGGTAGAAAGATGAAGAAACAACTGCTTTGTGCACTGATAGTAGTGTCGGTGGTGGTATTTTGCTTGTGTTCTTTTGTCCAGGCAGCGCCGCCGGCGAAGGACAAGATCCGGGTTGGCTGGGTCACGTCTTTGTCGGGTGTAAATGCGAGTAGTGTTCCGGTGACGAGCGGAAATGTTTACACCATGTGGGTCGAGGAGGTTAATGCCAGGGGTGGACTTTACATCAAGGAGTACGGCAAGAAACTACCCCTTGAAGTCACTAAATATGATGATAAGAGTGATGTCGGAACCATGACGAAACTCCTCGAAAAGACCATTGTCGAGGATAAAGTCGATCTGATTTTTTCTCCCTGGGACACAGCTTTCCTCTTTGCCTCAGCCCCGATTGCCAACAAACACAAGATGGTTCTTCTCGGAGGTTCAGGCGGAGCGAAGAAGCTCAAAAAGATCGTACATAAACTTCCCTAATTTTTCGCGGTCTTGAATTTTTCTGAAACCCATATGCCTGTCATGGCAGAAGTTATGAAGGAAGTGGGAGTAAAGAAAGTTGCCATCATATACATTCAGGACCTTCATGGCATAGAATATAATGAGGACGCACTTCAGGCACTGAAGAAAAATGGAATTGAGGTTGCCTTCTCCAAGAGTTTTCCGCTGGACGTGAAGGACTTAAGCCCCCTGGTAAAAGAGGCCAAAGCAGCCAATATTGATGCTTTGTTGGCATTTGTATATCCGCCTCAAGCATTCCTTCTGACGGGCCAGTCCATGGAACTTGGTTTTGACCCCAAGGCTATGTATATGACTGTAGGACCATGCCTTTCTCAATATCGGGACACCTTTGGAGCTAAAGGGATCGACGGCGTCATGGGCGCCGGAGCATGGAGTGTAAAGACTTCTCCTGGCGCAAAGAAATTCCATGATGATTATGTAAAGAGATGGGGGTTTGAACCTGAAGGTTGGGGTAGTCTGATATACTATGCTTCACTGCAATTTTTCGGACAGGCTATTGAAGAAGCAGGAACTCTCAACAATACAAAGATTAAAGACGTAATGGCCAAGAAGACCTATGATACGGCTATGGGACCCATGAGTTTTAAGGGTCAATATAACACGAATCATCCAGGTGAGATGGGTCAGTGGCAGAACGGCGAGTGGCAGGTTATAGACCCCGGACTGAAACGGACGGCAAAACCTATTTACCCGAAGCCGGCATGGCAGCCGCCACCAAAGAAAGATAAGTAGTTCTTCCCTGCACCTTGGAGAGAATAAGAGTGCGCATGCCGTCTGAAGTTCCCATGGCGGCATGCGTTAAGGGTGCAAAAACAGGTTAGTTAGTTTCCATCTTGAAACCCCGGGCGTGAAACTATCGGTTTCCGTGTCGGAAAAAAGGATTTTTTCGTTCCGGCAAGAAGACCAAGGGATTGCGCGGAGACTGAATAAGAGATTCAGGAGAATGCTATAATGATGGTAAAGTTGGTAGATATATTGATTGGTGGTTTATTGATGGGCGGCATATATGCCCTGATTGCCGTCGGCTTTGGTCTTCAATACGGTGTGGCCCGGGTTCTGAACATAGCACATGGTGAATTCATCATGCTGGGTTCTTTTGCTGCCTGGACGCTTTTTACGATGCTGGGGGTGAGCCCTCTTATCTCACTGTTCATTTGTGCCCCAGCTTTCTTTGCGGTCGGCTTTGTAATCTACAGGGTACTTTATACACCTCTCAGAGTTTCTTCCGAATCGCCTGCTGCTTTTGAGGGCAGTTCGATGCTGGCATCCTTTGGTCTTATGTTTATCATCCAAAATCTGGCTTTAATCATATGGGGGGCGCCGGTGAAGGGCTATTCATATATGGCATATCCCGTCAGCTTCCTGGGTACAGTGTTTCCTGCAAATCGTATTGTCACGCTCTTTGCTTCAGTGGTACTTGGTCTGGCATTCTATATTTTCTTAGCCAATACCCGTACAGGCAAGGCGATCAGGGCGGCGGCTCAGGATGCAGACGCTGCGGAACTTATGGGGGTCCATATTAATCGTGTTCTGGCCCTCTGTTTTGGCCTTGGTGCCACGATGGCGGCGACAGGGGGGCTCCTGCTAAGCATGACATCCTCGGTAACGACGCCTTTTATGGGAATGGAATATACACTGATCGCCATCATCGTAGTTGTTCTTGGCGGACTGGGCAATATAAAAGGGAGTTTCATCGGAGGCTTCATCCTGGGCCTGGTGGGATATATAGTTACATCGTTCGAACCGGGCTTGTCGATGGTTGCCTACTATGTGATCTTCCTGTTTTTACTTTTAGTGAGACCTACAGGACTCTTGGGAAAATAAGGAATTGAAAGTTATGAAAATCAGAAAGAAAAGGTATGGTTCCACCGTCTTATCATTTGTTCTGCTCATGATGTTAATCCTTCTACCGGTATTTATTTCGTCGTCGTCGTACAAACTCATTTTCGTTGCTAATATTCTCATGTATGTGGTTCTCACGGTGAGTTGGGCGATGTTCTCTGGACCTACGGGCTATATATCCCTTGCCACGTCGGCCTTTTTTGGTGTGGGTGTATACTCAACAGCCCTCCTGAGCGCGGAACTGCCTCTTATTTTTGTGATTCTTATTGGTGGAATAGCAAGCTTTTGCCTTGCTTATCTGGTGGGTTCGGTCACCTTGAGATTGAAGGGCATGTATTTCACTATGTTTACCTTTGGCCTGGTTGAACTTATAAGAAACCTGCTGCATTGGTATGAGGTTAACATCACCGGTACTGTTGGGAGAATGGTCATCTCACCGGATGCAACTACCATCTACTATACGATGGTCTGTATATTTCTCGCGGTTCTTCTCACATCATATCTCATCAAACGTTCCAGGTTCGGTCTGGCCTTGCAGGGGATAGGAGAGTCGGAGGATGCAGCTGCCCATACGGGCATAAACGTAACGAGGGTAAAATCAGTGATTTTTGCCGTCAGCGCCTTCTTCATGGGGCTTACCGGAGCAGCCATGAGCCTGAGATGGTCCTATGTTGATCCGACTATGGCCTTTGACATCAGCCGTTCCTTTATGCCTGTTCTCATGGCCATATTCGGAGGTATGGGCCATCTCTATGCGCCTATTACCGGAGCAGCTGTTTTTTCCATTCTTGAGGAGATATTTACGACTAAATTTCCTTACTACTACATGCTCCTCTTTGGTTTGACCATGCTTCTTGTTATCAGGTTCATGCCGCTCGGCATAGAGGGGGTTATAGAACGCTTGCTGAGAAGAAAAAACACAGGATATGCGGAGAAGCCATGAACATACTTGAAGCAAAGGGTCTGAATAAACATTTTGGAGGATTAGCAGCTACAACTAACGTGGATGGGGATATACGAAAAGGTGAGATACTCGGCCTCATCGGTCCCAACGGGGCAGGCAAAACAACCCTATTTAATCTGGTGTCGGGTGCATTGAAACCTGACACTGGGACCATCACCTTCAAGGGTGTCGACATCACAGGTCTTAAGCCCCACAAGATTGCACGGATGGGTATTGCACGGACCTTTCAGTCCGTTAAAATTTTTTCAAGGATGTCGGTCCTGGATAACACTCGATTGGGATACTTGTTCGGGAGCACAAAGTTAAAAGAAGACAGGGCAGATATGGAAGATGCAGACGCGATCCTTGATTTTGTCGGGTTGTCCGGATTGGGTGATCGACGTGCTATCGATCTTACTCTTGCCAATCAGAAAAGGCTTGAGGTGGCCCGAGCCCTTGCCACAAAACCTGATCTGCTTCTCCTTGACGAAGTGATGGCAGGACTCACCCCTACGGAGGTTGCCCAGGCTATGGAGCTTGTTAAGAAGATACGGGATAGAGGCATAACCATCATGATGATCGAGCACGTTATGAAGGCCATCATGACTATATGCGACAGAATAGTAGTACTCCATCACGGTGAAAAGATCGCCGAAGGTACACCTGAAGAGATCACCAGTAACAAGACCGTCATTGAAGTCTATCTGGGAGAATAGCACTATGCTTGCCATCAATAACGTAAACACCTTTTATCGTAAAATACAGGCCCTGTGGAATGTGAGTTTCGAGGTCAAGGAAGGGGAGATCGTTGCCCTTGTCGGCGCAAATGGAGCCGGCAAGACGACTCTGCTCAACACCATATCGGGTATTGTAAAGTCCTCATCGGGGACAATCGAGTTTCAGGGCAGGAGAATAGACCGTGATTCCGCTGCCTCCATTGTAGAACAGGGTCTGTTGCAGGTTCCTCAGGAGGGGAGGCTCTTTCCTGACATGTCCGTACTTGAGAACCTGGAAATGGGCGCATATCAACGTAATGCCTGGAAGCATAGAGGAGAGACCCTTAAGAATGTTTACAAGATATTCCCGAGGCTTGAAGAGAGGGCTTCCCAGATCGTCAGCACATTGAGCGGCGGTGAGAAGCAGATGGTAGCAATCGGTCGCGGACTTATGTCCAGGCCCAAACTTCTCATGCTTGATGAGCCTTCTTACGGCCTTGCGCCCAAGGCGGTATCGGAGATATTTAAGGTAATTAAGCTATTGCCCACTCAGGGGATTACGGTCCTGCTTATCGAGCAGAACGTAAAGCAGGCACTCGAAATGAGCGATCGCGCCTGTGTAATGGAGAACGGGCATCTCGTTCTCACAGGAAAGTGCTGTGATCTTATCGAGCAAGACCATGTGAGAAAGGCTTATCTGGGACTATGAAATTTATAAGGAGGCAATAATATGAAATTGGAAGGAAAAGTGGTGCTTATTACCGGCGGAGGAACCGGCATCGGTACAGCTATTGCAGAACGGTTTGTCCGCGAGGGTGCAAAGGTCTGTATTACGGGCCGTCGTCAGGAGATGCTTAATAATGTGGCCCGTTCACTCCCTGCGGGTATGGTGACAACCTGCCCCGGGGACGTATCGAAATATGAAGACGCACAACAAATGGTCGAGAAAACGCTTACCTTCGGAGGGAAAATAGATGTCCTTATAAACAACGCGGGAATCGATCCCGGAGGGACCGTTGTTGATATTGACCCCGACGTCTGGCGCAAAGTCCTCGACGTGAATTTGACCGGTCCGTTCCTGCTTATGAAGGCTTCAATACCACACATGATCAAGGCAGGTGGAGGATCTATTATCAATATCTCTTCCCTTGGCGGATTGCGCTGTTTGCCCGGCATGCCCGCCTATTGTTCATCTAAGGCAGGCCTCATCATGCTTACACAGCAGGCCGCAACGGATTATGGTCCGTTCAAAGTCCGGTGCAATGTGGTTTGTCCCGGCGGTGTAAGGACGGCTATGATCGAGAACTCGCTTAGCCCTCTTGCCGATGCCCTTGGAAAGGATGTGGATGGAGTACTGGACCTTGTATCATCAGGTATGCCTCTGCGTCGTTTTGCCAATCCCGAAGAGATCCCGGGTATCTGCGCTTACCTGGCGAGCGATGATTCATCCTTTATGACCGGCTCCGTTCTGTTAATCGACGGAGGAGCGGCGAATGTTGATGTTGCCGGAGCGGCGCTAACCATGTCCGGTGTGAAGTGGGGTGTAGCCGAGTAGGAAGACCGATATACAGCAATCCAAACGATTGACAGGAGGGATATAATGAAGATTAGACCGCTTCAAACAGATTTATCCGGTTTTAAGAGGATTGATTTTGAGAGGCCGCCGGTAGGGGTCAAGTACCTGTTTTTCAGGCCTGAAGGCATGGAACAGTTGCCTTTGGACAAGAATCTCGCATTCTGTGAAATGCTGAAGGAAGCACAGTTTGCTAAAGCGCCATTTTATTTCAGCAGAGAGAATAACGAGACCTGTGTTGGTAAGATATTGCTGGGCATGACGGATATGGAGCCCTTTGCCGAAGCCGGGCAAATCGGACCCAGATTGGGCATGGTTCAGGAGGCAAGAGTTAACCACAACTTTTATCATCATGTTCCAAGATTGTCTAAGGGTATAGTTAATTATGTGGCTTTTGCCCCGATAGACAAAATAACCTTCGAGCCGGATGTCTTAATTGTCACTGCCACGCCCAAACAGGCAGAAGTTGTGATGAGAGCAATGACCTATTCAACGGGTGAGCCCTATACCTCAAAGACTACAATCTTCATGGGATGCTCGTGGATCTACATTTATCCCTTTGAGAGCGGCAAAGTGAATTACCTGATACCTGAAATGATCCATGGTATGAACGGAAGAGAATTGTTTGCACCGAATACGGTACTGGTTTCTATCCCATATCAATGGCTGCAGGTGGTAGCACAGAATCTTAAGGAGATAAAGCTGGTGTTTCACGAGAGCAAGGCTGCGTATCTGGCGGAATTTGAAGAAATTCTTGTAGATTTGATTAAAGAATCTGCAAATCCATGATAAACAAGGCAGAATGCCTGCCTGTGAGAGCGCAACCAGGTTTCCTGTTCAATATAGGGGAAGTGGACTTACAAATTGTATGAATGTTTCATAAAAGAAGTATATATTATGCAAACAACAAAGTGTTGCCGGAACCTGATAAGAATATTGTCGGAAGTTTTATAAAAACCGGCTCTGGAGGGGTTGCAATGAAAGGATCTGTTTTGAACGGTAAGAAGATATTGGTAGTAGATGACGAGCCTGATATACTTGCAGTGCTCAAAGAAGAGATACTTACCGAGACCCCGGATTGCATCATTGATACTGCCGGTTCATACAAAGAGGCTACAGAACTTTTGATTTCCTGGACGTATGATCTGGCCATTTTTGACATAATGGGAGTGCGGGGTTTTGACCTCCTCAAACAAGCCGTTCAACGTCCATATCCTGTACCGGTGGTAATGCTGACCGCTCATTCCCTGTCCCCGGATGCGCTGAAGCAATCCATAGAGCTCGGAGCAAGGGCGTATCTGCCGAAAGATAAGATAGGTGACATAGTCCCATTTCTAAAGGATGTGCTTACCTATGAATATGGCTCTGTCTGGAATCGTGTCTTAAAACAGCTTGAAGGATTTTTTAACAAAGGGTGGGGGCCTTACTGGCGCAAACCGGATGAAGCTTTCTGGCAGGACTTCGAGAAGAAGATAAAATCAGATAAGCTTGATCCAAGTTCTGATTAATCTGTCAACTATACGGATCTTGTTCACACAGGAGGCAAGCTTTTTAGAAAAGAGTTTTGGACAAAAGTTTAAGAAGGCTTTGGCAATACCAAATACAGTAAAAGGAGGGTATATAATGAAGAAGAAGGTGTTTTTTGCTTTATTGGTGTTTATTCCGATTGTTGCTTTTTTATGCTTTACTGATGTTAATGCGGCACCGGCGAAGGATAAGATCCGTATAGGCTGGGTCACTTCACTCTCCGGCATGTTATCCGCCTCTGTAGCAGCGACAACCGGGGCTGCCTACGACATATGGCTTGAAGAAGTTAACGCAAAAGGAGGAATATACGTAAAGGAATACGGTAAGAAATTACCCATTGAACTTATCAAATATGACGATAAAAGCGATGTTGGTACCATGACAAAACTGATGGAGAAGGTTATCTTAGAAGATAAAGTTGATTTTGTACTTGCCCCCTGGGGCACGGCAATGCTCTATGCGGCAGCACCGGTTGCCAACAAATATAAATATATACTGATGGGAAATGCCGGTGGTTGTATAAAACTCAAAGAAATTATGCCCAAAATGCCTTACGTCTTCACCGTGCTCAATACGGCTGAAACCCAGATACCGGAGCTTGCCGGTATTCTTGCTGAAAACAAAGTAAAAACGGCAGCGATCATATACATCCAGGATCTGCACGGGATAGAGTATCGTGATATGGCGCTTAAAGAATTCAAGAAAAAGGGAATCAAAATTGTATCAGCGAAAAGCTTCCCCCATGGAACAAAGGATCTTACCCCATTGATCAAAGAAGCCAAGGCGGCAAATGTTGATGCATTTTTAGGTTTTCTCTATCCTGATGAAGCCTTTCTTGTTACAGGGCAGACAATAGAAGCCGGTTTCAATCCGAAAGCCTTCTTTTTAACGGTCGGTCCTATGTTGACGCAGTATAGGGATGCTTTTACTGCAGCCGGTGTTGAGGGCGTTATGGGCGGCGGTGCCTGGAACGAAAAAACTTCTCCCGGTGCTAAAATACTTGCTGAAAAATTGATGAGCAAATACAAAGGCGTTGAGTACTGGGGACAACTGATTTACTATTCTTCGATGCAGTTCTTTGAAAAGGCCATTGAAACAGCAGGAACTCTGGACCAAACCAAAATACGGGATGTCATGGCTAAAAGTACATTTGATACGGCTATGGGGCCCATGAAATTTGATAAAATACATTTCAATATGACCTTTCCCGGCCACATAGGTCAGTGGCAGAACGGCAACTGGGAAATTATTGATCCGGGTGCGAAGCGTACGGCAAAACCTGAATTTCCGAAACCTGAGTGGCCGAAAAAATAGGAATATTTAAAATTCGGAAACTCCCGGTGCAAAGCCGGGGGTTTCCGAATATAGTTTGAATTTTTGTTTGAGAATTCATGCAAAATAATCTATAAATACCTATGCTGGGAACATTGATAAATGTTGGGGCTGTCATCCTGGGGAGCCTTATAGGTCTGGCTATCCACAGCAAGCTCCCCGAAAGAATAACAAAAATAGCCTTTCAAGGCATTGGCCTGTTTACGGTTTTCCTCGGATTTACAATGGCTGCTAAAACGAGTAATTTCCTTATAATGATCTTCAGCATCGTTCCCGGTTCAATCATAGGAGAATTGCTCAATATCGAAAAGCGGATGGACAGATTGAGCGAATATATAAAAGGCAAAGTAGGGTCGAAAGACAAGAATTTCTCAGAGGGGTTTATCACTGCCTTCCTTCTGTTCTGCATGGGTTCAATGACCATTCTTGGGGCAATTGAAGAGGGACTGGGCGGACGGCCCAACCTGCTCGTGGCTAAAGCAGTCCTTGATGGTTTCTCCTCTCTTGCCTTATCTGCAACTCTTGGAATCGGAGTAATCTTTTCAGCTATTCCGCTTTTTCTTTACCAGGGCGGTATTACGCTGTTTGCATCGTCGCTGCAGCAGTTTTTTACTAACATACTGATAAATGAGCTGAGCGCCGTAGGCGGGCTGCTTCTTATCGGCCTCGGCATCAATATCCTGGAAATAAAGAAGCTGCCCATACTCAATATGCTGCCCAGTCTTATCATAGCAGTTGCTCTGGCTTATATATTCCTTCGTTAAACACGCCCCCCTCCGGGGCTATTTGTTACTGAGTAACTTTAATGGTTTCACTCACTGTGACAGTGTTACATTCTAAAGCATTTCGCATAGATTCAAATGCATGTGGGGTCAAATCTCAAGGATAAAGATTTGATCCCGCCAGTTCCATTGTTGGAAGTAGCTTGACTTGAACGCCGAATAAACTTATACTATTGGCTAAGTAATGAAGTGCTGACTAAAAGCCGTGTTAGAGAGTCATTTTAAAGTTCCTCAAAAAAACTTTCCTGTAAAACGCTAATCTTAGGTCATATCCTGCTTCAGATACTAATTTCTCTTTATAAGGAAGATAATATGGGTTTTAGTTCGTTTAAGCTTCATCCTCAAATAACGGCAGGCGTCAAGGCACTCGGCTACGAAGTCCCTACTCCAATCCAGGTACAGGCAATCCCGCCAGCCCTCGCAGGCAAAGATGTTATGGGTCTTGCCCAGACCGGGACAGGCAAAACAGCGGCTTTTGTGCTACCTATTTTAGATCGTTTACTGCGGGGTCCACGCGGCAAGGTCCGCACCTTGATTATTGCGCCTACGCGCGAACTTGCGGAACAGATCCATGTATCGATTGGAGAGCTGGGACGCAACACACACCTGAAGAGTTGCACAATTTACGGCGGCGTGGGTGTGAACCCGCAGATCCAGAAACTGCGCGGCGGCGTCGATATCGTTGTCGCATGCCCCGGCCGGTTACTCGATCACCTTAACCAGAGGACGATCAACCTTACCGGCCTGGAGGTCCTTGTCCTTGATGAGGCGGACCGTATGTTCGACATGGGTTTCCTGCCCGATATCCGGCGTATCGTCAAACAATTGCCCTTAAAGCGCCAGACGATGATGTTTTCTGCCACCATGGCCGATAATATCCGAAAACTGACGGATGAAGTGCTGCATAACCCGATTACAGTGAAGGTCGGCCATACGGGTCCGGCAAGCACCGTGTCCCATGCCCTTTACCCGGTAGAGCAATATCAGAAAACCGGACTCCTCATGGAGATCCTGAAGCGTACCGATACGGAATCCATCCTGATCTTTACACGCACCAAGCACCGGGCCAAAATCATCGGGCAAGAACTTGTGAAGGCAGGGTATAAGGCTGCCTCACTCCAGGGGAACCTGTCGCAAAACAAACGCCAGGATGCACTTGACGGCTTCCGCAACGGCTCGTACCAGATTCTGGTGGCCACCGATATCGCGGCCCGCGGCATTGATGTCTTGAGCATATCCCATGTAATCAACTATGACATTCCGGATACAACGGATGCTTACACACACCGTATCGGCCGTACCGGCCGTGTTGCAAAGACCGGCGACGCCTTCACTTTCGTCGGCCATGAGGACGAGTCGCTGATCAAGAGCATTGAGCGTGTGCTCGGTGAGAAGATCGAGCGCCGCATATTGAAGGATTTCGATTATAAGAAATCAGCGCCGTCACGGGATATTGAATTTGCACGCCAACCACGTGAGCCGCAGCACCACCGGACACAACCGAAAGCAGCGCAGACCGGTACACGCACGAATGTCGGTACACGCACGAATGCCGGCGCCCGTCCCAAGACGCGTCCCGCCCAACCGCCACGCGCGGGCGCTGCCAAAACCGGAGCTGCAGCACCACCTCTCTCGGGAAGGCGTGTATATCGATAAAAGGGTACCCTGACGCACCTTGCATAGGGTGGGGCTGGAGGATTCTTAATGTTGGCAGCCCTCATGGCTGACCTGCACAGGGATCCTGACAGCTCATTTGCGGCCAGTCCCGCTATTAAAAAAATATCAATCCATGTTCCCTCATGTATTAAAAAAAGGGGATAATGTAAAGAATAAAAGATTTGACCCCATAGTCTTTACAAACACGCACTCGGCAACGGTGATTCTTTTTATCAATTCTTTTCTGTTCATATATTAAGATCAAGTTCTCTTACTTCGTGATGTTCAGGAACATCTTCCATAGCCATAAGTATATATGCGTCTTTCATATTTTCTTCCAATTCTTCAAGTGTTTCGCCTTGAGTCATTATCTCAGGATGTTCAAGCAGCTTGCCAACCCAGAACTTTTTGCCTTTCCAATAAATCATTTTCATTTTTGTTTCCATTTTCCTACCTCCGGGCAATCTCTTTGGTATTGTCAAAAATTTCTTACCTTTTGCTCTTATTCTTGAGCAGTTTGTCTTTGTTCCCCTGGTCGGTCAATGGCATGTTCGGGAATATCCATCTTTGGCGGTCTGCTGCGCTTTGCGATCTTCCGACGTACGTTCAGTACGCCTACAGCCTGCAATGCTTACAGCCCATCCAAACCTGAACATTCCCGACATGCCGTCGCCCACTCAAGCCGGATTCCCATCTGCCTTTATTCGCTGATATGAATCCGGCAGAAATGAAGAAGGATTTCTTCATTTCCATACTTCATTTCCCTCCCCCTGTTTTCTCCTTGTAAGCGCCTGTAATACTCATTCTGTGTACCTGCTTTTCATTTAACTTCTGACAATACCATCTCTTTTAGTAATAATACCGTAAAGATAAGAAAGTTTAAATTTTTCAATTTTTGTGTTGGGCAACTTGTTGTTATTTAACTTGTTTGGCATTACTACCTTTCCTATAGTCTTGCCAATAATTCAAATGTCAAGGGCAGACCCCTTTGTTTTCCCCCTTGCCAGTGGTTTTGCCGGACTTGCGTTCAGGCGAAAGAAAAGCTAAGACGGAGAGGTGAAGGAGCGTAGTTGGCTAACACGACTAGTGAATATTGTCAATTACGTCCCCTGATTCCTGATTCTCTTATCAGATATCTATGCACAATACGCTGCTCAGTGAGATATGGTTCTATCAGGTTCCACTGATATCCTGGTTATGCTTTTCCATCTTCTTTAGGCCCAGGCCAGAAATGGGGATTCCAGGCTACTTCCCATAAATGTCCATCAGGATCAGCAAAGTATCCGGAGTAGCCGCCCCAAAACACATCCTGCGCCGGTTTAATAAGCTTTCCTCCGGACTCAACAGCCCGGTTAATTACATCCCTGACTTCCTCTTTGCTCGACACTACATGAGCCAGCGTAATTCCGCGAAAACCGGTTCCATTTGAAGTTACAGTAGCATCATCAGCGAGTGCATTCCATGGGTACAATGACAACCATGAGCCGTTCAGCGTGAAAAAAGCAGCGCCTCCCTCAAAAGGCATGCGGGGAAGGCCGAGTCCATCTTCGTAAAACCGAGTTGCCCTGTCCATATCCATAATGCCAAGAGTAATCATATTAATTCGCGGTTTCATTTTCCATCTCCTTTAAGCAATTCGCCTTGGAATAATACTATCAAAAGTACGAGCCGAAGACAAGAGCCTGTCTCTGCCATGATACGTTGTAATTTATGTCATTTTTCACAGGTTCTGCCTATCGACATTATAGAGCCCGAAACTCTTTCGACTATTTACACAAGAGCAATGATACTGATATAATCAAACATATGATATTAAAGTTTTTAAACTATTTAAGACAGAAAAAGTTTAGAATATCCGGATATTTATGGATTTGTATATGTACTTAAAATATTATAAAATTATGCCGGTGAACAATATTTTAAAAGGAGTCCGCTATGGCCGTATTTTACCGAAAATTGCCAAGATTTGATTATGTTATGCCGAAGACGCTTGATGATGCCTTAACGCTTCTAAACGAGCACAAAGGGATGGCAAGGCTCCTTGCAGGCGGTACTGATTTGATTCCACAGTTAAAGCAACGGGCTATCAATGTCCCCCGATATTTGATTGACTTGAAAGCAATAGGAGGACTGGATACCATTTCATATGATGAACAGTCCGGTTTGAAGATTGGCCCTTTGACCACAATCAGCGCCATAGAGAAGTCGCCTGTTATCCGGCAATACTATCCGTCCATCGCACAGGCTGCATCGTGTATGGCTTCTCCGCAAATAAGAAACAGGGGAACCTTTGCCGGTAATATCTGCAATGCTGTCCCCTCTGCCGACAGCGCTCCGGCGCTGCTGACAATGGAAGCAGCTGTAAAGATTAAAGGTCCAAATGGAGAGCGGATCGTTCCCATTGATCAATATTTTGTTGGCCCCTGCGAAACAATCCTGCAAAGTGATGAAATAGTCATTGAAATTACAGTCCCGAAACCTTCTCCGGCGAGCTGCGGGGTTTATCTGAAGCTTGCACCCCGGCACTCAATGGATTTGGCGATTGTGGGTGTAGCTGCCCTTGGTGCGCTCTTTGATGGTATATGCAAAGATATCAGGATCGGCCTTGGGGCTGTTGCGCCAACCCCGCTGCGGGCAAGAAAAGCTGAAGCTGTTCTCCTCGGTCAGAAACCAACGCTTGAAATCATTGAAGAGGCAGCCCGGATGGCCGGAACAGAGTGCAGCCCTATAGATGACCATCGGGCATCGGCAGAATACCGCTGCGATATGGTGTACATCCTGACGAAACGTGCTCTTAAGCAGGTTTTTGTTCAGTAAGGAGGAAATTGTGGAACAAATACATATAATCGTTAATGGCAGAGATTATGGTCTCCAGATCAAACCCTGGTCTACACTCCTTGAAATTTTACGTGATGATCTTGGATTAACAGGGACAAAGGAAGGCTGTAATGCAGGAGAATGCGGAGCTTGCACAATAATCATGGAAGGTAAAGCTGTTAACGCCTGCCTGGTATTGGCAGCGGAAGCCAACGGCAAAGAGATCACAACCATAGAAGGCCTTGCCGACGGGGACAAGCTTCACCCGATACAGGAGGCTTTTCTTGAAGCAGGCGGCATGCAGTGCGGTTTTTGCACCCCCGGCATGATCCTTTCCGCAAAGGTGCTCCTTGATGCGAACAATAACCCCACCGACGAAGAGATACGAAAGGGATTGGAAGGCAATTTTTGCCGCTGTACAGGCTACACGAAGATTATCGAATCAGTGAAGGTAGCCGCTCAGCGGATACGGCAAGGTGAGGGTGATTTATGAAAGAATATAATGTAATAGGTAAAAGAGTGCCAAGGGTTGACGGCAGAGAAAAAGTCATGGGCCAGGCAAAGTATGCTGCCGACTATTCCCTGCCCAATATGCTCTGGTGTAAAGTGGTACGTTCACCCTATGCCCATGCAAGAATTCTCAACATTGATACAAGCAAGGCAGAACGTCTACCCGGTGTAAAAGCTGTTGTTACAGCAAAAGATTTTAACGGGTGGACCTGGGGTTTTATGGCAACCACCAGAGATGAACCGCCCTTAGCCATGGATAAAGTTCGTTACTATATGGAAGGCGTAGCCGGTGTTGCAGCCATAGATGAAGATATTGCCGAAGAGGCGTGTGATCTTATCAAGGTGGAATATGAAGAACTTCCTGGAGTATTCGATCCTGAAGAGGCAATGCAGGAAGGTGCACCGGTTATTCATGATTATCGGCCCAACAATGTGAGCGTGGAATACCACTGGAACTTCGGCGATGTGGAAAAAGCCTTTGCAGAGTCATATCTGGTCAGGGAAGATCGCTTCAGGACTTCCAGGGCAACAAAGGGTTATCTGGAACCGCCTGCATCGCTGGCATGGTATGATCCTTCCGGTTCTATTACTGTATGGGCGGCAAAGCAGAGCCCCTACTTCCATTACCGGCACCTTGCGGCCTGTTTCGGACTTCCCCTGTCGAAGATAAGGGTAATCCAGCCTTTTATCGGCGGTGGTTTCGGAGGCACAAAGAATGACTCTGTAGCCGGCGACTTCTGTGCTGTAATGCTTTCTAAAAAGACAGGGAAACCTGTTAAGTTCGTTTACACACAGGAAGAGGAACTGACCGTTTCCAAGAGGAGACACTCCATGCTTGTTTACAACAAGATGGGTATGACAAAAGATGGATTAATCACTGCCATTCAGAGCCGCGTTGTGGCTGACGGCGGCGGCTATACTGCTGTGAGTCCCCTCACCATGTATCTTACCGGATGTGCAACGCCTCTGCCTTACAAGCTTCCTAACTTTAAGCATGATGCTTACAGGGCATTTACAAATAACCCTATCTGCGCAGCAATGCGGGGTCATGGCGTAACGCACACGCGCTTTGCATGTGAGATTCAGATGGAGATGATGGCCGAAGAGCTGGGTATCGACCCTGTGGATATCCGTATGAGGAATGCAATCGATAATCCGGAACCGGGAACTGTCTACCGGACCATCAACGATATAACCATCAAAACATGCGGGATTAAAGAAGCCATACGGACACTTGTCGGAGACCCGCTCTGGGCTGAAAAAGACAAGGTCCCAAAACGAAGCGGTAATGTTTCCTATGGAGTGGGGATGTCTGCCACTGCCTATATGAGCGGGGCTCGTCAGCTTGGCCACCAATCCTGCGCAGCTATTGTCAGGATATGCGAAGATGGTACTGTGAATCTGATCACCGGCGCTACGGATTGCGGACAGGGGTCTGACACAGTTCTTGCTATGATTGCGGCAGAGGAACTGGGGGTGAAACTCCGGGATATTGATTTTAAGCGTGTTGACTCCTTCTATACGCCTGTCGATGCGGGAAGTTACGGAAGCCGCGTGACGGTCCTTGCAGGCCAGGCCGTTCAAATAGCTGCTGCTGATGCAAGGAAACAACTCATTGATATTCTGAGCACTCTATGGAAGGTGAAGCCGGAGGAGATTGAAATCAAGAACTCAATAGTGTGTCTTAAATCAGATCCCTCACGACAAATATCTTTTGAGCAACTGGCCAAGATTGCCTGTTATTCCGGTTCCGGTGCTGTCATTATAGGGAAGGGGTACTCAGGCTATGGGATCGAACCGCTCGATTTCGAGACAGGTAGAGGTAATTCCGGCACGGCTTTTAGCTTTACCGCACAAACGACCCGTGCCAATGTGGATATGGAGACCGGACATGTTACAGTCACCGATTTTACGATTGCCCATGACTGCGGGAGACCGCTGAACCCCATCGGGGCTGAGAGCCAGAACGAAGGCGGCGCTGTACAGGGCATGGGACAGGCTATTTATGAAGATTTCATCATGGACAGGGGCAAAACACTCAACCCGACCTTCCTTGATTACAAGATGCCCCGCTCTACCGATGTACCCGACATAAAAGTAATAGATATTATTACTGATGACCCCGACGGTCCTTTCGGGGCAAAGGAGGCTTCTGAAGGAAGTCACGTGAGCACTCCCCCTTCAGTTATCAGCGCCATCCACGATGCTACGGGTATATGGTTCAAGGAACTTCCCGTTACACCGGAAAAGATAGTGAAGGCGCTGAAAGAGAAGGGGAGATGGATGGAAGGTATTGTTAAAAAAGTTACATGAAAAATTGGTATGAAGATTGTGTAAGATCGAACCTCTACAAGGCAAAATAAAGGAGAGGTAAAACATAGAAATGAAAATAAAGAAATTCACCCCCTTCTTTATTACGGATTCACATAAGTGTATATGTGAATCCGGGTTGAGTGGTCAGCGGCATGGCAGCAATGTCTCAGATGTGGATGAGATGCAAGCCTTGCAGGCCGTAGGCGTACTGAACGTACGTCGGAGGATCGCAAGGTGAAGCATATCGCCGCAGATGGACATTGCAATCATGCCGTTGACCGACCAGGAGAAAAAGCGGACACATAAAACTGCTCAAAACAGAAACAGCAATAAGGCATAAACTTTTGAATCGAACGAGATAAAAGGAGGTAAAGATGTCGGAAGCATTAATACTAAAAGAGCTTAGCCGCTACCCAATAGGCACCTATGCAGATATTATATACAGGAATGCGCTGCTTCGCCCTGACAGGGAGGCATTTATATACGGGGCTCAGAGGATCAGCTTTTCTCAATATAATGCCCGCGTGAATAGCCTTATCCGTGCACTCCAGGAACTTGGACTCAAGAAGGGTGACGGTATAGGCATCCTTTCCTGGAACTGTCTCGAATATACTGACGTCTACGGGGCGGGAATGAAGGGCGGATTCATTGTATCCCCATTCAGCCCAAGGATGCAGGCAGATGAGCTCGATTATATAATTAATTATTCTGAGGTCAAGGTACTCTTTGTAGGTCCGGAGTTGGTGGAAATAGTTAATCAGTTGAGACCTCGTCTGCAGGGAGTCAGACATTACATTTCCCTTGAGGGGATTGTTCCGGAAATGCTCACACATGATAAATTGCTCGAAACATATTCAAAAGAAGAACCGGATGTCCAGATTGAGGAGGATGACCCCTTCGTAATCTTTTATACCAGTGGAACCACCGGTGTTCCGCGCGGTGCAGTCTATACCCATTTGCGTAAGATGGAAGAGGCGCGCACCAAGGTGCTCACTGCGGGTCTTCAGCCGGGCAATAAGCATGTAATGATCCTGCCCCTGTTTCATATAGGCGGCTGGTCCCATTTCTGGGCGTTTTTTTATGTGGGTGCATGCAATGTGATCATGCCTCAGAGGTCCTTTGACCCTGCAGCTACCCTTAAGACCATTGAGGATGAGTGGGCAACGGATGTCCATATTGTTCCCACTCAGCTTGTAGGCATGCTGGCTCTGCCTGATATTGATAAGTATGATCTGAAAAGTCTCAAGCAGATATGGTATGCAGCCTCTCCGATGCCGTTGGAACTTCTGCGGAAAGGAATTGCCCGATTCGGTGCGATTTTCGGGCAGGGTTACGGACAGTCAGAGTCCGGACCTGATATAGCCATTCTTCCACTGGAATTCCATCAGTTTCCTGATATGTCTCCTGAAGAGCAAAAAGTGCTTGCTTCCTGCGGGCAGCCCTGCGTCTGGGTCCATGCAAGGATTGTGGATGAAAATGATAACGATGCAAGACCTCATGAAGTTGGAGAAATTGTGATGCAGAGCAAAGCCGTGATGACGGGCTACTGGCGTAAGCCTGTTGAAACACGCGATGTAATGGCCAATGGATGGCTCCACACCGGCGATATGGGTTATTATGACGAAAAAGGGTTTATTTATATTGTTGATAGAAAGAAAGACATGATCATCACAGGCGGGGAAAATGTCTTTCCCAGGGAAATTGAAGAAGTACTTTACAAACACCCGGCAGTATCGGAAGCTGCAGTCATCGGTGTACCCGATGAGAAATGGGTGGAGCGGGTGCATGCAGTAATAACTTTGAAAGAAGGACATGAGGTGGGAAGCGATGACATTACCGCCTTCTGCAGGGAACATCTTGGCCGGTACAAGGTTCCCAGATCAGTAGAATTTGTGCAGTCTCTTCCTAAGAACCCTCAGGGGAAGATATTGAAGCGGCAGATAAGGGAGAAATACTGGCAGGGACGTGAGAGGAAAATATAATACCAATTCGCCTTCAAACACATAACTTCGTTAACTCGTCGTCGTGTTCCTTGACGTACTGTAAAAGTACGCCTGCGTCCGGGTACCCGCTTGCGGGTGTTCCTCGTTGCCTCGTTCTATGTATGAATCCGAATTGGTATAAGGTAGAGATGCCGGCATGAAGATAAAAGTAAGGAAGACAATGAATATTCCTGAAATTCCCGATGAAGTGGAAATGGAAGCCGGTACATTGCGGGATTTCTTCAGCAAGGTCCTTGCTGACACTCATTTTGTTAAGGAAATTACTGATTCCCGTACAGGGGAACTAATGCTTGACGGCCTTTTTGAGGTGCGCCTGAACGATGTGCTTCATTATACCCTTCCGCAAGGTCTGGATACCGGACTTAAGGACGGAGATACAATTACAATTTCTCTAATACTGCTTGGCGGGGGATAGGTTTCATTTCCAAATCAAACACTCATGCCGGCGTATCGGCACAAATTAGTAATGAAAATATAGGTTTTCATTACGGTTTTCTATTATGTCATGGGCAGGCATGTCGTTTTATGTCTCAGGAGAAAGAATTTTCTCAAGTTCAGCAAGAAGCTGCGGCATGTTTATAGTGATGGCATCCCACAATATATCATAATCAACAAAATCATAACCATGGATTAACCTGTTCCGCATGCTGATTATTTTTGGCCATGGAATTTGTGGATATTCGCTCTGCTTTTCTTTCGGATATTTGCTTGCAGCTTCTCCGATAAGCTCGATGAGCCGGGTCATTGCAAGGCAGAATATCTCATCTTCATCCAGATTGGCTTTTTCTTTACCATTAGACAAAGATATAATCTTTTGCGCATAATCACGCATATGAAAGAGTCTTATTTTTGGATCATTGTCTGACATACTGCACCTCTGCGGTTGCTACAACTTTATCCCGAAAATACTTACTCAAGCATTTAGGGGTATTCAGGTCCACTTTTCTATTGCCAAGAATATTCGACAATGCCTGTTCCATGTCGTAAAGCTCAAAAAACCCCACCCTGGCCTCTGGTTCAAATTCTACCAACACATCAATATCGCTTTCTGTTTTAAAATCGTCCCTCAATACTGATCCAAAAAGGGCAAGCTTCCTTATGCGGTTCTGTTGGCAAAATTCTTCTAATTTTTGCTTCGGAATATTTATTTTGCTTGCCATTTTTCTAAGCCTCCAAAATTACTTAAAGTATTATTATAAACAATTTCAAACGAAATACCAAATTTTAAAGCAATTTTTTCACCCATCGTTCTATGGTCAGTAATGATTTCATTCCCTCACTTATTCTGCCATCTTCCGGGATACCTCCGGCACTGAAATAGCCCAGCCTATTACAATCGACTTATAACCCCAGTGGTTATCAGCCATAGATGGAAACTATGCGGAGCAATTTTTTTAAACTTATCCAAAATTCTATAGTCGTCTGGAAGTGACATATTTTTAATTTGATCTGTATTGCCTATGTTTTTTCGAAAAGATGTGATGTCGAAATCCAGATTCTTGTCCCTCACCAAAGAGGCAAGGCAAGCCGCCCTTGAAGCATCTTCTTTTGCATTAGCATTTGTATATCGTCCTTCTCTTGTGTGACTCCTTATTCTGATGATACCATCTTTTAATTCCCTGGTCTGTTCATTTTCTATACAACCTCGAAGCCCCGATTGGCAGAGCAGAAGTGATGCTTTAATGGTGTCGTTTAGAAAATCCTTAGATTCTAATGTCAACTTACGAAACATTGCTTCTTGCTTGGAGATAAGGGTATAAGCTTCACCCAATTCTTGCAAATCAGTCACCTGTTCAAACAGCGCCCCAATATCGAACAACTGTTTGATAATCTCCATGGACTTCCCCTGTCCATAAAGGATTCCAATGGTCGTCGGTGCAAAAGCCGTCAGCTTATCCCCGGCGAGACCATTGATAGTCGGGATATTGACTTCTATCTCCCGATCGCACGCAAAGAATGGCAAAGCAATGGCTTTCTTTACAGTCTTTGGGTAGAGGACATCCGCTTTGACGCAATCGAGCAGAATATATAGCTCTTTCCTTGCAATATCAGATGAATAATAAAATTTATAATGTCTTTTCGGTAGATTATCACGCTCAGTCCTGTGGTCTTCTTCCCATCTTTTAAATACCCCGTCAGCAACAATACCATCGAATGCCTTTGTTAATGCATGATCGTTCTCCCGGGACATGATATCAATGTCGATGGAAAATCGCCTTAATTCAGGAATCATGAGCATCAGGCTGGTTCCGCCTTTAAAAACCAGGTCAATGCCCTTTTCTATTAAGGCGCCAAGCAACTCAAATGCATAAATGGTTCTTTCGATAAGTGCCGGATCAACCTTGATTTCTCTGGCTATTTCCGATACTCGTTCCGCTCGAAAGCATTCCTTTGTAATCATCCTTTACCTTTTGTCCTCTTATGCCAAATTATGTTCTTACTTGGCATTGGTGGACTTTAGTTCCGGGATAGTTTTTCTTATACTTTCTTTTATTCCCCTTCTGTCAGCATAATCAAGCATTTCCCCAACATTGATACGATAGTTGGTCGCTATGTCTGACACAATGCGAATAACCTCTCTGTTATCCAATAGGTTAAGGGCTTTTGACTCCACGAACAAATCTACAAGTATCCTTTCGACTGGTGTAAAGAAACTGCTTTTCGGCCTTTGCTGCGATACGGAAGGTCTTAAGATAACGATCTTTTCACTCAGTTCGATGTATTTCTCGGCTTCTTTTTTCCCTGGATTTAAATAGGGCATAAATCCGTGCTCTGATAGAAGATCTTTCAGGCTTGCAAGGGCATCTCTGTCGGCATACATGAACGTGACAAATTGATTTGGAAGGTGATGAAAAAACTCCCTTATCTGAATTGTGCTCCAGCACGACACATCAAGGAGGGGCAATTTCTCTCTGATCAAACCAATTATTGGTTCTATCGGTTCAGTGTTTACTTGGACAACATTTTCTATGGTGGAGTACCAACCCCGCCCCGCCTGGTAAATTGTTTTATCCATCTTGAGACGTGTCAGCGTCTTTTTCAGGCTGTCGTCTTTGACCTGAACCTTTTTATTTTCTAAATAACGCTTGAGGTCATCGACGTGAAAATAGTATCTGTCTTTTATGAACTCCATAATTCTCTCTTTAATAGTCATAGTCCTAACCCTTTCTTTCAATTGATGTGTTAGGTTTTGGCATTTGTTAAATTCCTTCCCTATTTAAAATTACATTCTCTAAATTCATACGCTCCCTGCCTTTTTGAGGCGGGTTTCGACGAGGTTGATAAACGCTTCATAGACGGCATCCCGCTCGCCAGGGGTGAGGTCAAGGGTATCTAAGATAATGGAGGTCATTAGTTTTTATTGTCTTTTTTGTGCAATTCTTTAAAGACATTTGCAATGAACGGCCTGATTTTCGGTATGTCGTTTTTTACAACCAACCAAACTCTTTTGTAATTTACACCGAAGTAAAAGTGAATCACCTTGTCTCGCATCCCCGCCGGTATGTCAGGATATTGTTTTCTCACAACTGCAGGAACGTTTTTTGACGCTTCACCAATAATTTCTATACATCTTGAAACTGCATAGGCAGTTTTTATATCCGCAGAAAATGCTTCAAAAGTCATATTGGCTATGAACTTTTCGGCATTGTCCATATTATCGAGAATATCTTTGATGTAGAGATCGATTTCTCTATTCATGCGTAAACAGTTTCTTCCAGAATCCTCTTTCTGATTTCTGGACGAAGATCTTCTTTGGGAATAAGGTCTACCTTGGCTTTCAGAATCTTTCTCAGATATATTTCTGCTCCCACAATGTCAAGAAGGCTTAGAGGCTCTTCAAACTCTGCAAGCAGGTCAATGTCGCTTCCCCTCTTTTGTTCTTTTCTCACAACAGAACCAAAAATACCGATCTTTTTTACTCTATGTATCTGCCGCAATTCTTTTTTGTGCCGTACAAGGATTTCTTTAATCTCATCAATTGTTTTCATATTTTATACCATACAAGTTAATTTTAAATAATTCTACCAGATTTTTAGGGTCTCGTCCAAATTTATTGAGTAAAACCATATCTTTTATCTGATTCTTTTTAAGGTTCATGTATTATATGCTCCCTGCCTTTTTTTAGGCGGGTTTCAACGTGTTTGATGGCGGCTTCATATAGAGTGTTCTGCTCGCTTTAGGTGGGGCTGGGCGCTTTTCGCACCTGAACTTTGTTGTCTTCGGCACCGGAGGGTCGTTAATGTTTGCCGGCCTCATGGCTAACCTGTACGAGGATACTGACAGCTCATTTTCGGAAGATTTGCTAAAACAGTTTTAGCATTTTTTTAAATTGCCGGAAAGTAAATACAGAAGCCATTCTACAATACTTACTATTTCAAAACATTTTTTCTACTTTTAGGAGCAAATTAGGGCGAAAGATACTGCTGAAATAGCGAATTTCAACGAAATTAATGGAGCTATGTTTTCTCATGCATTAAAGAAAAAAGGGGTAATATCAAAGACAAAGATTTGGTACTATAGTTTTTGCGATTGAAAATCAATTCGTGCAACACAGAGTTTATATTGGATTTTAAATTTGCATTCACATTGAATGCAAATGTCTCTAAATGGTTGTCCCGGGTCATGATTAATGAATATTTAGCTGACGAGAGGGACGTTTTGTCGACCTGAAAAGCAGCCTGTTTCTTTTCCATTTCCATGGAAAGGTGAGTGATCCTTTCATGTCGGGCTCAATTCATTGTGGCATGTATTAATCCTGTACGATTAAAAAAGCTGATGTCAATGGAATCAATGGAACGGAACTATGTCCCCGGCAAGCGTAAATGGCCCTTCCTCTTTATACGGCACTATTTATCGTCCTTCATCGCTTGACCATAAATCGGCCAATGCTTCGGCTTGGTCCAGCACTTTTGTGACGGAAACAGTGTATTCGCCTGTTGTTGGATCATCGGGAGGGTATTTGTATTTTCTCAATATCCTTTTTACCATTACCCGTAACTTAGCCTGGACACTTTCTTTTACCTGCCAGTCAATGGAGGTATTCTTCTGCACAGTTTCCACAAGCTCATGGGCAATCAGTTTGAGCGTGAAGTCGCCAAGCACAGCTTCAGCAGTTGGGTTATCAGCAAGAGCGTCGTAGAACGCCAATTCATCGGGACGGAGATTCATCTTTTCGCCGCGCTTATCGGCCTCTCTAATGTCTTTCGCCAGCCTAATCAGTTCATCAATCATCTTTGCCGAATCAATCAGCCCACTCTGGTACCGCTTGACAGCATCGGCAAGCATTTCGGAGAACTTGCGGCCTTGTACGAGATTGGTCTTTCCGCGGGTTTTAATCTCGTCATTGAGGAGTCGTTTAAGAAGTTCCAACCCAAGGTTTTGCCGCTTCATTCCCTGAATTTCGGCAAGAAATTCATCGGACAGAATTGATATATCAGGCTTCTTGATTCCGGCTGCATCGAAGACATCCACCACCTCTTCGGAGATGATGGCATCATTGATAATCTGTCTGATGGCTGTCTCGATCTCCTGATTAGTCCGAGTTCTGGTCTGGTCATCAAACTTGGCGAAGCGGGCTTTAATAGCCTGGAAGAGTGCCAAATCATCACGTATTTTCATGGCATCGGGGTGGGGCACGGCAAGGCCAAAAGCTTGCTGCAGGCTGATCACGTTTCCCTTGAAGCGTTCCTTGCCATTTCTTACCACTTTCCCGTCTTTTTCTCCGGTCAGTTCTTCGATGTAGTTGGCAGCATCGAGAATGAATTCCAGCTTTGCCTTTGATTCCAACGTAAAGTATCGGCGATAGTCAAAGCCGTCGAACATATCCAAGGCAATTTCGTACAATTCCTTCATCCTGTCAACAGCCTTCTCCAGATCGTAGGCGATCTCGCCCCTATCAGGGCGGATTGCGGTGTAGTTTGCCAAGGCGTTTTTCAGGTCCTGGGCAATGCCGATGTAATCAACTATAAGCCCGCCTTTCTTGTCGCCAAAGACTCGGTTGACGCGGGCAATGGCTTGCATCAAGTTATGGCCGTTCATGGGTTTGTCAACATACATGGTGTGGAGGCATGGCACATCAAATCCGGTGAGCCACATATCGCGGACAATAACGAGCTTAAGCGGGTCTTTGGGGTCTTTCAGTCTGTTGCCGATTGCTTTGCGGCGCTCCTTGTTGCGTATATGTTCCTGCCAGTCAAGGGGATCACTGGCAGACCCTGTCATAATCACCTTGATCGCGCCTTTGTCATCTTCTGAATTGTACCAATAGGGCCGCAATTTAAGGATTTCCCCGTACAAGCCAACACAGATTCGACGGCTCATGCAGACGATCATACCTTTACCTTCCGACGCACTGAGCCGGGCTTCAAAGTGTTTGACCAAATCGGCGGCAACCTGTTTTAGTCTGTTTGCACTGCCCACAACAGCCTCTTTGCTTGCCCATTTTACAAAGCGTTTCTGTCGTTCTGTTAACTCGTCGTCTTCCGTTACCTCTTCCACGCGCTCATCGAGTACTTTGCGGTCGGCCTCGGAAAGACTGATCCGGGCAAGGCGGCTCTCATAATAAATGGGTACGGTTGCCCCATCTTCCACAGCTTGCTGGATGTCGTAGATGTCGATGTAATTACCGAAAACAGCCTGGGTGTTCTTGTCCTCCTTTTCAAGAGGGGTCCCGGTAAATCCGATGAAGGAAGCCTTTGGCAGGGCATCGCGCATGTGTCTGGCAAAACCGTCAATAAAATCGTACTGGCTTCTGTGGGCCTCGTCGGCAATGACGACAATGTTGCGCCGATCAGTGAGGAGCGGATATGTTCCGCCTTTTTCTTCAGGCAAGAACTTTTGAATGGTTGTAAAGATGATGCCGCCGGATGCCACAGACAGAAGCTTTCGAAGATCGTCCCGATTGGCTGCCTGAGTCGGGGTCTGGCGGAGAAGCTGCTGGCAATTGCCAAATGTCTCAAATAACTGTTGGTCAAGATCATTCCGGTCAGTGAGTACCAGAATGGTGGGGTTGTTCATCTCTTCTGCCAGCACGAGCTTGCCCGCGTAAAAAACCATAGAAAGGCTTTTACCGCTGCCCTGTGTATGCCAGACAACACCTGCCCGCTTGTCACCCTGGGCCTGCTCGTCAACGCTTGGAAAGCCGTACTCTGCGGGATGCTCAGCCACAAAAGACCCCGGTTCCACAGAAGCACGGATGGTGGAAGTAATGGCCCGATTAACGGCATAATACTGATGATAGGCGGCAATCTTTTTGATTGTTGCCTCTTTGGTTTTTTCAAAGACAATAAAATGGCGGATTGCATCAAGGATGGTTGCTTTATTAAGAAGCCCCTTTATCATGGGTTCCAGTTCGGACTGATGCTTGGTATCCACGATAGTTTTGCCGTCGGCGCTCTTCCAGTCCATAAAACGTGAGTAATCGCTGGAGATGGTACCGATCTTCGCAAACCAGCCGTCACTGATAACGAGAAAAGTATTGTAGGTAAAGAGTGACGGGATAAGCTGCTGGTAGGTCTGGAGCTGACTGAAGGCTGCCTGCACGTCTGCATTTTCATCGGCAGGATTTTTCAGTTCCATTACCACAAGGGGCATACCATTAATAAAAATGACAATGTCAGGCCGCTTGTTGTTGTGGTTTTCTAAAACCGTGAACTGATTGACAGCCACGAATTCGTTGTTTTCCGGGTTGTCAAAATCGATGAGTCTGACTTTATCACTTTTTGATTTACCTTCACCGATGCCGAACTTGACGTCCACCCCTTCGGTAAGGAGGCGATGAAAGGTTTCGTTGTTGTCAATTACGGTCGTGAAGGTAGTACGGATGGCCATTTTGAAGGCATCGTCTCGTGCGTCAATGGGCATGGTCGGGTTGATATGGTCAATGGCGGCCCGCAGGCGGGTTTGAAGGATAACTTCGGTGTATTCGCGCTCTTTGGCAGGGCCTTCGGAGATGTCGGGGCCGTATAGGATGTCGTTATATCGATTCTCACCGCGGAGAATCTCAAGAGCAATTTGTTCGATTTCAGACTCTGCGATTACTTGTGATTTTGCACTCATATAATTAAACCTCGCAATTCGTTAATCCTATCTTGAAAGGCTGTTCCATCCACTTCGTATACATCTGAGCGGGTGACAATTTCAAACTCGTATCTTGTGCTGGAATGTCTTCGTTTGAAATAACAAAGGTTCGTAATATTTCCATTCGCTTCTGACTTGAAATAGAAAAATGGGGTAATGCTGAATAAATTTCCTTTATAATATGCAAGAATATTCTGGTGATTTAACTCATTAGCAAGAACATGTAATTGTGCCGAAGTTATTTTTATAGTTGGTGAATTTTGCCGCGCCAATGTAAAGCTCTTAAAAATTTCGCATTTTAATGCTGTTGCAGATCCTTCGTTTCCTATATAATGCAGAACGTCTATTGATGCCAATTCACTTAAATCTGATAGAACTTCCAATACTTCGGGGGTGAGCTCCAAATGTCTTTGAGAAGCCTGTTCCTCCGATAGAGCCGCCGTATGCATGAAACCATTTCTTTCCTGATTTAATCGTCTTATTTTTTGTATAACAGGTAACTGGATAATTTCGTTACTCAACAACAGAACATTGTTGTCGATACCGTATTTCAAAATTCTTTCTATTATGAGTAGTCTCTGCGCAAGGCTATCACTGAAATATGAACTGAAAGACAAATCTGGATTTCCGGTAGAGTCTATTGTTGCTATATTTCTAAGCGGGAAATTCTTACTACGAGATTCGCCCATTACGATTGCATAAAGGGTATAAACTATAGCTTCCCATGTCGAACGCAGTAACTGTAGGCGGTGATTATTATTGCTGTAGCCGTTTTCCGATTGTTGATAATAATAAGCAATTGGTTGCGGGTAGTAATAGAATACCGAATCCTTTTTTGCATCTTCATTTCGCTGTGTATAATCTTGAATTGCATCTAAATAAGCATCGTAATCTACACAATAAAGCACTTTACTGGCTTTATAAGGCGTCAGGTCCCCAATCTTGATTTCAGGATTATCGGAATCGAACTGATCATTAAACTCTTGATTATCTAAATATTCAATTCGCAGCTCTTCGCTCATAAGTCAATTTCTCCATTCATTAACTTAGGCAAAAGACTATCACGCAGGGTGGCAAGAGTTATAGATTCTTGCATATTGACTTTTATCTGTTCAAAAATTGGGGCAATGACTTTTTCAAACATCTGGGTAATCTGTGTATCAGGAATAACTAATTCAATCTCTCGGAAATTGGTTTTTGAAATTTCCAAAAATGTGGAGCCATTGGCTCTGCCAATGATAGTTTCCATATTCTCTTTTAGCCAATGCAAAATAAATAAGTTTGACGTTGCCTTGGCGTTAATAGCGATAAAACCTTGATTGATTGAAACGGGTATATCTGAAATTGCCAAATAGCCTATTGGCGCTCTTGAAGATAAAAGTAAAGTGCCCGAAGGGAGAATACCCGAACCTATCTGCTTGGCACCCTCTGTTGTAATTTTTCTTTCTGTGGTCAATAAAATGGGTGAACTTAAGTTTGAAAGGTCTTTTGGTGTTGCCCAATAGTTTTCACCATTCCAAAACCTTTCCTCTTTGGTACTTGGCGTTGTTCCACCTTTTACTTCTACTATCTCCCCTAATTTTTCCACCCACCAGCCGTGTGGAATCATCCCCAACTCACTCTCAACCATTTCGCCTGTTGCGCCGGGAAAATTTAAATCAACAAACCATTCCTTGAAAATGGCCTGTGCAATGGCTTCCAGTGTGGCATTGATCTGACGGTTGAGTTCTATTTTATCATCCAGAGCGGAGAGGATGGCCGCGATTCGGCTCTGAGTTGAGAGCGGAGGGAGGGCAACGGATAGGTTGAGAAGATGTGGCACCTTTATGCTCGGCTGAGCTGATCCGATATCCAACGATTTCAGATTCGACTGGATTTCATTACTACTAAGCACATAGTAAGCAAAAATAGGGTCGGCAACAGCCACATCAATACGTAATCCAATCGTATTTTGTGCTATGCAGGCAGGCGTGTCGTCCATCAAACAAATCTTCCCAATATTTGCCCCTACAGTGGCTATAAGTAAATCATTTCTTCTTGGATGGCCACTGCGAAACCAGTTTTCATACGTTTCTTTTGAAACATACTTTCTAACCAAAGCGTAGCTGGGATATCTATTGTCGCCAACAATACAGGTGGTATCGATATACGAATACCCCGTATCGGAGAATGGCGGATTCTTTCCTCTGTTATCAATTGTCTTTGAGAGGATATCTTCAAGTTTGTATCTTTTCCACCCCGCCCTACTCATCGCTGCACCATGGTAGCCCAATATTTCAATTCGGGGCGCAGTGAATCCCGGATTGGAAAGGCCATAAAACCACACTGGAACAAGTTGCCGCAAAGCTGTCCGGTCATTTCACCACCTCCCAGTGCCCGCCTTTGGCCGGACCCACGCGACGCAGACGGCCTTGGCCGCGTAGGCGGGCGATCTGTTTCTCTATCGCGCGGGTTGTAACACCGAGGGTTTCCGCCAGTTCAGGAATGGTCAGCTTTCCATTAACCGAAAACAGCGCAATGATCTGTTCTTCTGTTTTCCCCGAACTTTTCCCCGAACTTTCTTCGGTGATTTGTTCCGGTTCCTTTGGGGCTGTGGTTTTATCGATAGTCTTATCCGGTTCAGCGAATGAGGGCCTGCTAAAAGCGGCGATAAAAAGATGGGCTACTTCGCTGAATTGGACAGTCGGCTCCTCAGCAAGGATGAGGCGCATGCCCCGTCCCCAGGTCTCAACCATCTGAATACGGCGGAGCAATTCCGCAATGAGGGGATTCCTTCGCTGAGACACGTTACCTTTGCGTATTTTCTCAATTGTCAGATTACCATACAACTTGCCGGGATTACGGATTTCAACACGGTCTTTGAAAATGGCTATTTGCACATAGTCCGGGTCGTGATAGTCACGATGGCAGAATGCGTTGATAATCGCCTCGCGCATAGCTGCCACCGAAATTTCAGGAACATCCACGCGGTAGAGGCCATCGAGTTTCATGCCGATGTGAATATTTTTGAGAATGTATTTCTGCGCTTCTTCGATAAGTGCAAGAATGTCTCCTTCGTAATCGTGACGGTCAATAATTGTTGCCGTATCCGTTGAGGCAAAAACAGCGCAGCGCAGTTGAAGCGTAGGTTTTTTGGCAAAAAAGAGAGGAGCTGCATTGAGCAATTGTCCATCCTGCATAAGGCTCAGTTTCTCCAGTACATTGGAGGCATTGTCCCATACCAGACCGGACCGCTTTACAAATGCCCTGATTTTCCTTTCATTAAGTTCTTTGATGGAGATTTTGCAGGGTTCATTATCCCAGCGGAGCGCCTCGCGGTTTCTGGCAAGAATCAGGTTTTCAAGTTCTTTTGCAGTAAGGTGTCTGTCCTCATCGGCCACGCGCATGTAAGCCCTGCCGTATGCGAAATAGGGCCTTTCCCTTCCTGAAAAGGCTATCTTAATACAGGTCTTTCCGTTAAGTATTTCCGGGGTAATCTGGGGGTAAATCCTGGGTTCAATGTGCGCTGCAATGGATTGCGAAATATCACGGAGTGTCTTTTCATTTATAACAAGGCCTGTTGGTTTGCCGTCAGGGGCAATGCCGAACCAAAGTTCACCTGCTCCATGTTTATTGAGGATTGCCGAGATTGAAATCAAGCCCTCCTTGAGGGAGGTAAGGCTTTTCTTAAATTCAATCATTTCGCCTTCCCTAAAACTCATATCCAATCCCTTTGAGATTCTCCCGAATGGTCTTCTCCAATTCCGAGCTTTTGGCAAACTGCTCAGCCAGTTTTGTAGTAAGAGACTTCATCTTCTTATCAAAAGGAATGCCGTCGTCTATCTCTTCCTCTGTACCCACGTAACGTCCGGGCATTAATACATGTCCGTTATTTTGCACCTCTTCAATTGTGGCGGATTTACAGAAACCTGCTTTGTCTTCGTATTTACCATCCTTGCTGCGCCAACTGTGGTATGTGCCTGCGATGAGGGCTATATCGGCATCGGTCAATTCGCGGTTGCGACGGTTGAGCATTGTGCCGAGTTTGCGGGTATCAATAAAGAGAATCTCTTTCGAGCGGTCACGGAATTTGTGATTGGTTTTGTTCCGTGCCAGAAACCAGAGACAGGCTGGAATCATGGTATTGTAGAAAAGCTGTGAGGGAAGGGCAACCATACAATCTATCAATCCCGCTTCGATCATGTTCTTCCGTATCTCACTCTCTCCACCTGTATTGCTGTTCATACTGCCGTTGGCAAGAACAATTCCGGCAGTACCGCTGGGACTCAGTTTATGGGCAAAGTGCTGAAGCCAGGCATAGTTGGCATTACCTGTTGGCGGAACACCGTATTTCCAGCGGCTGTCATCGCGCAGAAGCTCGCCGCTCCAATCGCTTATGTTGAAGGGTGGATTGGCAAGAATGAAATCGAATTTCAAATCCTTGTCCTTGAACCTGTCATTCAGAAAGGTGTCCCCGACTTCCAGTTGGGCGTCTATGCCTCGAATGGCAAGATTCATTCTGGCAAGACGGAGAGTTGCCGGGTTCGATTCCTGCCCGTAAATCGAGATGTCCTTGATATTGCCCTGATGGCTGAGAATGAATTTCTCGCTCTGGACAAACATGCCGCCTGAGCCGCAGCAGCCGTCATAGACACGCCCTTTGTAAGGTTCCAGCATTTCGACAAGGAGCTTCACGATGCTTTGAGGAGTCCAGAACTGGCCGCCTTTTTTACCTTCTGCGTCAGCAAACTGGCCAAGAAAGTATTCATATACTCTGCCGAGCAGATCCTTTGATGTATGGCCATCCTGGTTAAATCCGATAGTTGCAATAAGGTCAATCAATTCACCGAGCCTTTGTTTGTTCAGATCAGCATCGGCGTAAATTTGCGGCAGAACACCCTTGAGTGATGGATTGATTTTCTCGATTGCCTCCATGGCTTCGTCAACGAACTTGCCTATCTCCGGCAGCTTAGCATGGTCCTGGAGGAATTGCCAACGGGCCTTTTCCGGAACGAAGAAAATATTTTTGGCAAGGTATTCATCCCTGTCTTCCGGGTCTGCGCCTTCAGATTCCCCTTTACCTTCTTTCAATTTCTCGTGAAGGTCATTGAAGGCGTCGGAAATGTATTTGAGAAAGATCAATCCCAGGACAACGTGTTTATATTGTGCCGCATCCATATTGTTGCGCAGCTTATCTGCCGTAGCCCAGAGGGTTCTTTCCAGTTCGTTGTTATCGGCCATTTAGTATCTCCTTATTATGCTGACGTCAACATCGTCAGCAACTTCCTTACAACTTTTACAGGAAAACCTTGGAACCTAACATTGGAATAAGACCTTTTTACTTGTCCTAATTTGTTTTCCCTAATGCTATCAAATGGTTTTCGGGGTGTCAACCAGAACCTGTGAGACCAGATTCTCCAACCATACATGTTAGCTCCACCTTTCTCAAAACATCCAACGGGTAATAGCAAATAGTCCATAGTTTTCAACTTGCAACTTTTTTCTGACACATTGTCAGAAACTTCCAAAATCTCCGTAAAACCAATACAGGCAAGCGTTTCTGCAACGCGCATTTTGAGACTAAATTTGCACATTTCGGGTTATTCTAAATTCTAAATTCTCAATTTGAAATTGGAACCGCCCCTTCACCCTGTTTACGAAAATTCTACCCCTATGAAATGAAAAATACAAACAATTTCGCCTGAATGTTAAATGAACTTTTGTGGCCGGGTCTTGAAATAATATTTATTCTCTATTCACTATCATAATTTTAACTCCCGGATAATACCCTGTATCTCATCAGGAGGTTTTAAAAATGATGGCTTGTTAAATGGCGTGGTTATTGAATTTACGGAGATTTAAGAATTTGCTAACACAATGTTAGCAAATTCTCCGGACAGGCTTATCAGATTATTTTTTGTCGGTTTTAATACTCCGATACATGCCACTCATCGTAGGAGCTGCCCTTTAATTCTGAGATAAATCTTGAAGGTCTGAGGATTACATGGCCTGCCTGTTTATCGAAAGTCAAAAGAGGACAGCACAGATACAATTCGTCCATTGCCCTTGTGGAAGCCACATAGAAAAGCCTTCTTTCTTCCTCGTCGTTGCCTTCTTCTATAGCCTTCGGGTTCGGGAATCTGCCTTCAGCGCACCATATGATAAATACTGCTTTCCACTCAAGCCCTTTTGCCTGATGAATGGTGCTTAAGATCATTTTTTCATCATCATCTGCGGCGCTTACGATCTCTTCGCCACTGACTCCGCTTAAGAGGGACAGCTCGCTCAAAAAGGCTTCCAGAGACTGATACTGGGTGGAAAAATTTATCAGTTGTCCGATGTCCTCAAGTCTTGAATCTGAGTTAGGGTAGTTATATTTAAGATATTCCGTATAACCATGCTTCAGTACAGCAGAGATCATGTCGGATAATGCTTCTTCCTCCAGCAGCGTGGAAAGCTCATTGAAAAGTTTTGACCATATTTCAATATTTTCTTTTTGTATACTCTTAAAATGCTCAATAATACTCTTTGAGATAAATGTGTGAATCGGGTCAGGACAGGTTTTGATATATTCATAGATGTGATCTGCCGTTCTGTTGCCTACCCTGGGAAACAGCTTCAGCATCCTCTTCCATGAAACTTCGTCGTATATATTGTTCATTATCCTTAAGAACGAAATAACATCTTTTATGTGCGCCTGTTCAAAGAAACGCAATCCGCTTCTTATCTCAAAAGGGATATCTCTGCGGGTCAGCTCCATCTGGAGTTCCATTGAATGGTAATGGGCCCTGTAGAGCACTGCAATTTGATTCAGAGGCACACCTTCATCTCTCAACTCAAGCACTCTCTGTGCAACAAATTCTGCTTGTTCCATTACATCTCTTAAATGTGTTACAACGGGAATCACGCCGCTGCCTCTTATGCTTTTCAGATTTTTAAAAAATTGTTTTTTGTTTTGTGATATGGAGTCGTTTGCAAGCTCCAGTATCTCCGGGGTGCTTCTGTAATTAGTCTCAAGCTTGAATATCCTGGCTTCTTCATATCTTTTCTGAAACTCAAGGATGTTTTGAAAGTTTGCACCCCTGAAAGAGTAAATGCTCTGGGCGTCGTCTCCGACAACAGTTACGTTTCGGTTTATCAGCCCCATAAAATCAACAATCTGTGCCTGTATCGTGTTTGTGTCCTGATACTCGTCAACGAGAATGTGAGAAAAAACTGCGGCATAATGCGTTCTCAAATGCTCGTTTTCAGATAGTATCTTATGCCAGAAGAAAATCAGGTCATCAAAATCCATTGAATTAGTGGCTTTTTTCTTTTCTGTATATTTTTTTTCTACTGCTGCTATTTCATCGATTATGTCAAAGAAGAAGGGATACCTTTCTTTAATGCACGCTTCTACAGTATCCATCGTGTTTACTGAATAACTTAGTATCTTTTTTATTAATGTGCCTTTAGGGAATCTCCTTTCCTTCTTATCTATTTTCAGTTCTTTTACTGCAAGCTCAACCATGTCTTTTGCATCTTCATTGTCGAGGATTGTAAAATTTTTCTTAAAACCAAGCAGCTCGCAATGCTGTCTCAATATCATATTGCCGATATGATGGAAAGTGCCGCCCCACATATATCTGGTGTTTATTTTTAACAGGTGCTCCACACGGTGGAGCATTTCCCTTGCAGCTTTGTTTGTGAATGTGAGAAGCAGTATACTGTTCGGCGATGCTCCCTGTTCCAAAAGCCTTGCAACCCGGTATGTGACGACGCGTGTCTTGCCGCTTCCGGCACCTGCTATAACAAGAATCGGCCCGTTTCCGCACATTACTACATTTAGTTGCTCTTCATTCAGCTCTTTTTCATACTCAATAAGGGATGTTTTTGGTGCAGTATCCCTATGCAGAATGTACTTTTTCATTATAATGTAAATCCTTTATTACGAAAGAGTACTGTACAGGCATCCACAACTTCCGGGTCGTATAAAACATTATTTTCCTGTTCAATATCTTTGAGCGCCTGCTCAACAGGCCTGGCATAATGATATGAACGGTCGGATATTATGGCATCCACTGTGTCTGCCACAGAGATAATCTTCGCTGACCTGAGTATTTCATTGCCCTTCAAACCTCGAGGATACCCGGAGCCGTCAATTCTTTCATGGTGTTGGAGGATTGTTTCAGCCACGATCCCGGGAAACTTCAAATCTTTCAGAATGCTAAAGGATTTCTCAGGATGTTCTTTTAAAAGCATTGACTCTATGTGTGTAAGTCTTGTGACCTTGCAGAGTATATCTATTGGAATGGCTATTTCTCCAATATCATGAATGCTTGCAGCAACCCGGATCAGGTATATGTCGTCGCTTTCAATACCCATCTCTTCTGCAATTTTTCCGGACAGAGATGAAACCCTTTTGTGGTGTCCTTTCTTGTATGGATTGTTTATCTCTGCCATGTTTCCCATTGCCTCAAGTGCGCTTTCCATTATTTCCCGGTAATCCATACGTTATCCTGTCAGCTCCATCACTGTTATGTAAAAGATTTGTTAAATATTTTCACTTTATTTTAATGTATCTGAATACTGTTGATTAAAAATAGAATTTAAGAATGGGATATGCCCGTTCAGCTTTATACTCAGTAGTGCTGAGTGTGCCGTCTCTATTCTTATCAAAAAGTTTAAATCTTTCAAAGGCAGAGGACTTGAATTCATCATTACTTATCTTTCCGTCCTTGTTTTTGTCCATAAACTTGAATTCTTTGGCTGCTTCAGGATCTTTTGCAATATTAAGCTCTTTATCGTCAATGAAGCCGTCACTATTTTTATCGTATTGCTTAAATTTGTTATTAACTGCCGAATCAAATTCTTTTGCATCAATCTTTCCATCCTTGTTTGCATCAGTTTTTTCAAATGCATCATTTGAAGCATATACATTTCCGGTAATTATAAAAGCCAATATAAAAGCTGAAACAACAATTTTTTTCATAATGAAAGCCCCTTTGTAAAAGTATACTTTTTACAAAAAGTTTGCAATATCTTTTCATGAACAAATTTATCTTAATAGATATATTTTATTTAAAAAGATTTGTTGCTGAGAAACAATCTTTGTTTCATATGGGCAGGATTACAGTAAATAGTTTCAGTGTATTGACAGCTGTTTAACTGTGGCGTAAACTTATTCGGCATGAACAGGACAAAATCGAATACAATAAGTTTTGTGGTAATTGTGCTCCTGCTGTTGTCCTTTATATGTGACGCGTTCTGTGCTGCGGAAGTGAAAGAAGATAAAAGCGATAAAGACTCTGATGCGGTAAAAACGAAAGAGCTTTTCGTAGGTGCAGTGGTTAAACTGTTTGCAAAAGGCTATGTTGCAGTTACTGATATTAACAAAATAAAGGAAACCAACATTGCTAAACTCAAAAAGATGAATGATCAGGAATTCACAAGCAAGTATCTAGCCATTTATCGTGACATGAAGGATTTGCCGCAGAACGTAAAGACTGTATACGGTATTGATGAGAAAATAGACAGGTCTGCAGCGATAATGAAAATCCAGTCTGCAGAGAAAAAAGACCTCTATACCATTATAGACAGCATTCCTGATGAATTTATTATAAAACACTATGACAGCTATATTGGAGAAAAAGGGCTTGATATGAAGAAATCACCTTATATGAGAGATATTTTGGATTTCTGGAATAATATCAAAAGAAAGCTCGATTCAGATTAGAATACTGAACAATTTGGCAGGCAAAAAAGTCAAAACTATATGAATTTGATCTCACGCAGCATCTGTATTATCAGAAAGAGCTCTATTACTTTTCACGACCCTGCTACGAAAAGACGATCCGTATAGATTATATCATATTAATAATCCGTCTTATCAAACATTTATCCCGGGACGCACACAAACATATTGATAGGACTTTTCAGAATTGTCTTGAATAATAAATACCACAAATTACGGGGGTAGGCGTGGTTGCCACCCCCGTAAAAAATCGTTCTAAAGCTTAAAGATTAAAAGCAATGAAACGACGAGGGAATATATTACAAGTGATTCAATCATAGCAAGACCGATAATCATAGGAGTTACTATCTTTCCTGCTGCACCTGGATTTCTTGCTATGCCGTCAAGCGCTGATGTAATACTCTTTCCCTGACCGAGTGCTCCGCCGAAAGCTGCAACAGCAATACCAAAACCTGCCGCGAGTGCAATCATCTGTTTTACCTGCGGTTCAAGCCCTTTTACTTCTTCAGCGGCCATTGCAATACTGAAAGAAAAACATACGAAAATCCCGAGAAGCATCATAACTGTTAATAATTTTTTCATTAAATCTCACCCCTTTCTATAAATTTTTAATGCTCTTCATGCGAAATTGCCCCTGAGAAATACGCCATGGACAACAGCATAAATACAAACGTTTGAACAAATGCTACAAATAAACCGAGTAACATAACAGGCAAAGGGACCAGTAAAGGTATAAGACCGAAAAAAATGGCAGTTACAAGATGGTCGCCTAATATATTTCCGAAAAGCCTTAACCCCAGCGATAATGGTCTGGCAAAATGCCCGATAAGTTCTACGGGGATCATCAATGGTGCGAGCGCCCACATAGGCCCCACAAATTGTTTCAAATATTTTACGCCATGTTCTTTAAATCCGTAATAGTGTGTCATAACAAAGACTGTCAGTGAGCAGGCAAATGTTGTGTTTACATTGTCAGTGCACGGTGAAAAACCCGGTACAAGCCCGGAAAGATTGTTAAAGAGAATGAATAAAGCAAGTGTTCCAACAACTAATACGAATTCCTTGCCTCTCGGTCCCATGGTATCTGTTATAATGCTTGAAAGGTTATCAACAATCATTTCGGTAAAGTTTCTGAAAGTGCATTTAGGTTCCGGCACAACCTCGTCTTCCGTCCTTTTCAACTGTCTGTAGCCTAAAATTACGATAATGAGAAGTATTATTGAAACAATAATCCCATTTACTACCTGGGGGTCATTATGCAGAAACGGAAATAAAGAAGCCCATGAAAAACTATGCTCCATTGTTTTGCCTCCTTTTTGCCTCAGGACTGAATAAAATAATTATTTGATTTATCACAATTGATATAAACACTGTTGATAAACCAATGAGAAAAAATACTACATTGATATCTCCATACAACAATATAACAACCATAAGACCCATAAGAACAAGAAACTTTAAAGGAAGTTTAATAATGAGATCTTTTTTGCTGATCTCAGATTTCAGGAAACCTGCTTCCATAATCTTTTTTAAGAATCTAAAATTTAATGTCATAATGGAACTTGCTAAGGCAAAACTGAAAAGATATTTGAACTCTCTCATAATCAATATTGATAATATAGACCCAATTACAAGCACGATAACATTAACATGCTCTATATTACTTATTGTTGTTTCTTTCATTTTCCCTTTTAACCTTCTTCAGTAGCATAAATATTGTTTTAAATGCTGCTGCGACGCCAAAAAGCATAAATATTATGGTCAGGTAAGGGGATGTCTTGAAATAAAAATCAAGAAAGTAGCCAATCCCAATGCCTATGGCAACGGAAAGACCCATTTCTAAGCCAAGCGAGCTAAAGCTTATTAAAGATCTGACTACATCCTTATTATTTTCAGATATAGACATACCCAATTCAAACCAATCATTTTTATCATAATAGATTCCCTTTAGTCAACGTATTTTTGATAGATATGTGAAATATTTCTTTTGCAATAACTAAAAATAAAATTGGTTTGAATTTTCTTTCGTTTATGTGCTATATAAAACAATCCGGGGCCGTTAGCTCAGTCTGGCAGAGCAGTTGACTCTTAATCAATTGGTCGGAGGTTCGAATCCTCCACGGCCCACCAATAAAATCAACCATCTATGAGCATTAGCCATTGTGAACTATCCTTTGATTGTGAACTAAATGTGAAGTGGAATTAAAATTATCATTTAAAACGTTGTCGAGTACGTCAACCGCCTTTGTGAAATGTTGTGGTGATAAATGTGAATATCTCAAAGTCATTGCAAGGCTTTTGTGTCCTAAAAGCCTTGAAACTGTTGTTAAATCTATGCCTGCCATAACAAGATGTGAAGCAAAGGTATGTCTAAGGTCGTGAAAGTGAAAGTCTCTTATTCCTGTTTTTCTCAATGCTGTAGCAAATGACCTTTTGACTTCCTGATACCTTGCGCCGTTCTTTGGATCAAAGAATACATAACCGCCGTCAAGCCTTCGAGGTAATGCTTCAAAGGTAGTACGCAAAGTGCCATTGATAGGAATTTCCCTTCTTTCGCCGTTCTTTGTTATATCTAACAGAATAAAACCATGTTTCATATCTATCTGATCCCACTTCAAGCTTAATATTTCTTCCTTCCTGCAACCGCTGTTTAATGCTGTAATAACAATCGGCTTTAAATGAGCATCACAGGCATTTACTAAGGCCTGACATTCTTCTTTTGATAAATAACGCAGTCGCCGGTTATTTTCTTCCAGAAGCTTCACCTTTCTTACCTTTTTCAATATTGTTTCGGTTATCATGTTCCAGTCATAAGCCTTTGTAAATGAATGTTTCAGTGTAGCAACAAGCCTGTTGACTGTAGCCGGTTTGTTTCCTTTTTGAATACGATCTGTCTGGAATTGTTCAACCATCATGGTGTTGAAATTCTTCAAAGGCATATGTCCGAAAGCATCAAGCAATTGTTTTATGAATATCTTTTTACTATCAAAGCTCCGTTGTCTTTCACACCATTTCAGATATTCAACAACAAGCTCCTTAAAGGTATAATTGATATTTTGAATAACTTCAGGTTCTATTCCTCTTTGAACATTGAATTTTTTTTCTGTGAGAAATTCTACCGCTTTGTCATAATCCGCGTGCTTTGTTGTTTCCCGGACAATCTTCCCGGTTAAATCCTTATAACAGCACCACCAGACATTACCACGTTTATAAAGACCTTTTATCTTTCGTGCCATGTCTCATAACCTCCTTTTCGTTTTCATTTTCCTGTAATTCCTTTTCAATACGATCTAACAACAGACACAGTGTTTTTGACGGCTTTTTAGTTTTATCACCTCCTTCTAACATCCAGATATAATTGCCTGATACACCGGTAAGCCCGCCTAAAGCCACTTGAGATAAATTAAATCTATTTCTCAATCCTTTAATCCTTTCTGGTGTCCAAGCATCCATAATCATATTTATATATCTAACATAGTTAGAAGTCAAGTAAAATATTGAGTTCACAATTCACTTCACATTGCATTGTAAATACCTGATTTTATAAGTATCTTTTTTACAGTAATTTGACTTACAATCAAGGGTTCACCTGTTATTTTTCAACAATTTAAGATAAGGTAAAGGGGTCTTTTCAATACTGTTTATCCACTTGTCAATGTTGACTTGCCTGAATCGGACATACTTCCCGGCCTTGAAGTGCGGCAATTGGTAAAGGTTCTTGTCAATCCATGAAACGTCAACTTGAAGATATTCAGATAAACCTTTCTTATCCATAATGGATTCAGAAGGCTTATTTTGTGATAATAAAGGCCGGATAAGTTCAATAACTTTTTCAGCTATTGCCTGAATATCTTCCGGTTCAAGTATGGTTTTCATATCCTTTCTATGACCTCAAATTGTCATGAATACTAATAGTCATGTCATACTCACAATGTGAAACAATGACTGCTGTATGACGCTTTCAAACTGCCTTTCTGAATGCTTCTCTTATCTGCATTCTACTATTTAAACGTGCTTCGAGTTTCTTCCCGTACTTTGCTTTCCAGATATGTTCTGTTTTTCGTATCTGTTCGTCGAGTTTTGTCGGTTTGCCTTCGAGGTAATCAAGAATCTTCCTGCATACCTTTTCACCTGAAATATAATTCCTGTCAGCTATACCAGGGTCAAGCGGGCATATGTTTACTTCACACTTATAATAATAACTGCAAACATCTTCAATATTATCCATCATTTCAAAACCTCCTTTAGGGGTGTCACGGATCGAGGGGGGGGAGGGGGAAAATTAACTTTTCGCCCTCCATCGTATATCCCCTTCCCAACGCGCTATTCATTTTCATCAGGTAAAATAGGCTTTATCCTGAATCTTTCAATCAGTGCTTGATCTAACTCCGGGATTACATCTACATTGAGGTTGAGATTCTTAGTTTGTGTTGGCGCATAGTCCCCACCTAACTGCCATGACTGGTGTAATGCTTTCAGGGAAATATCAGGAGACTTATTGTCAACATGTTGTTTAAGCCTCTTAATGCGATAGATTCTTGTCAACCCGTGGTTTTCCATTAATTCCCGGATTGATAAATTTATTTCATCCTTCTGCATCAAGTCAGAAGCGATATTTCGAGCACTATCCCTTGATGTGGCGTTATAAGCAGTAAAAGCCGCATCAACATTGCTTCGGCCTTTAACCTTTTCAATAACAAAACATCTTTGCTGCTCAGTCAATTTTGAAAAGTTTTCCGGTTCTGGCGTCTGCAATAACTGCTTGCGTTTTGTAATCCAACCGTTTGACACCCCAAAGTGCTTTGCAATATCTTTTTGTGGTATCTTATCGTCAAGCATTTTTAAAAGTTCATCATCATTGACACGTTGCATGTTACCCCCTACTTCTCAAAATTCAATGTTATACTTGTTGGATAGCCCTGCTCTTCCACCATCTTAATCGGAATAACCACTTCCCCGTAAGGCTCATCACTTCTCTCTAACGATCTGCCAAAAGTACAAAGTCTGTATTTTGATAAAGCTGAACCTGCAAATCTATGACCCTGTTTGCCATGCTGCCTTACTTCTGTTAGAAATGTGATTGTTTTCATAATGTTATCCTCCTTACTCTGTCATTTTGCGCTTATCGTGAACAGGCACCAAATCAATATAAAAGCCGGTTTTAGGACCGATAAAAGTCATGAGCATAGCTTCAAGCTCTGACTTGTTCGGGCTTGCATTGTACTTGTGGAAGAGTTTGTAAATTTCACTATCAAAATCGTTTATTGCTTCCAACGCCTTTATTAGATTGTGATGCAACACCGCCGCCTGCTGTTGAATCGGTTCCCGGACGGGCCGCCATAAATCAGCATCGAGCTTGTGAGCTAACCTGTATTCTTTTTCCTGTCGTTCGGTCTCTGCCAACGATGCAATTAAAGCCGGTAGTTTCTCTGTTTTAAGTGCAATCTTCTTCTCAATCTGAATTAGCTTTAAGGTCCCTTCGTCGATCTCTTTTTCATCTGTAGCAGAACTGAGGGAATCGGATAGAGTTTTATGGTCTGCCTGAAGTAAGAAAATATCAGATTCAATATCAGATTTTGTTTTCTCTGTTTCTGTCCTGTCCTCTGCAAACCCTGCAAGATTACCGGCTGCATTTGATGAGGCCAAAGTCGATTCAATCCTTTTTAAAACATCTTCCATGTGAAACCCCCTTTAAATTTTTTTAGGCCGTAGCCCGTTTAAGAAAACTGTTGTTCTTTTCAGAATTTCGGTTTTGCTTTCGTCTGTGTTTGCTGCCTTCATCTCATTGGTAAGAGTTTGGAAACGAACATACTCCTGCGGCATCATAAGGCCGCCCTGTAGTAGCTGTTCGGAAAGATGCTGCATTGTCACTGTCGGATTGCTTGACGTGCTGATCTGTCCGGCAAGATAGCCCGGCAATGCTTCAAGAGTTGTAAAGTGCTGCCCGTTCTGCATATCCGGGTAGAGATTCTGCTCCCTTGATATTCTAACTTCTTCGCCGCCGATAACATCCATGTCTTTGTAACTAATGTTTTCCATTCATTTCACCTCTTTTTGTATTATTCATTCCTGCCAATTCCCTTGTGGAATAATGCCAGCCCCCTTTACCAATTTGTAATATCTGTAAAGCCCGCGCGGGTTCCTGTCTCTCCATGCCTTACAATCAATAATTTTTATCCGATTCTGTCGGCGTTCCGAATCCCAATCAAGAGAAATATACAAGCGCGCCTTTTCTCTACTGAAGTCGGCCCCGCGTCCTATCTCTTTATCATCTGCCTTCTGTAGGCCGATAAAGGCAAGGCCATTTCCTAACTTTCCGTGAACATGAGCTATAGGAAGGGCTATCTTTGAGAAGTCCTCTGCAATTTCGAGATAATCTACAATCCAGATAGTGTCCGATCCGTCAATAAAGTCCGCCGGGGTCTGCGTCGGTTTTAGCCTGAATACTTCCATTTTTTCCGCCCAGGTCTCAAGTTTTACGTTGCCGAAATTTAGAAGGCGATTTTTCAACTCGTCCTCTCCCATTTCAGAATTGAGATAAACAATGCGCTTTTTACCCAAATTAGCTAAAGCGATATTTAGAAGGAACGCGGTTTTGCCTGCCTCTTTGCTACCGGCAACGACAATAATGCTTCCGGCGTATAGTTTTGCAAGGTCGTTTAAGTCAAGCGGTAGGTTAATATTTGTCTCTCTTCCTGAAGCACTGAGAAAGTCGACACGCTCAAAATCCTTGTCAACACGGCGATAAACGCCTGCTTTGTTACCGTACTTCTCAATGAAACCTTCCTCCTTGAGTCTGTGAATTATGACATCAGCATGGTTCCGTTCTTCCTTTGTAAGGAGTTGTAAGGTCTGTTTCATATTTGTAAGGTCTGTGTAACCTTCTTGTAAGGTCCACCACGTCCTAATTTCTTCCAAAAGGTTTCTTTCACGTCGCGCCGCGCGCTGTAAAGCTGACTGAATTTTCGCATTAATGTCTTTTTCAGGAAAAGGTGGATCACAAGAAAGTGCAAGTATATTAAGCACATGCTGTATAATACCGGGTGCACAATTGGCCTTTACAAGTGCATTGGCAATACGAAAAATGTCCTCATCCCTGCGGCCTTCAATGAAATATCTGTAAGGTTCTGTAAGGTCTGTAAGGTGTTGTAAGGTGTCAACCTTACCACCCTTATATAAAGAATTATTATTAAAAGAATCAAATGCATTTATATATGCTTCAGGCAAAGGCGCAAAGGTGCAATCATCAGGGGATTTAACCCATGTATAAGAACCCTTTATATCCTTGCCATGCTTTATATACTCACAATACGAAGGCGGTGCAACGACGTAGCCCCCATCGCCTTGAAAATCACAACCCGGAATAGTTTTTCTATTGCATTCGATTCTTCTGTCCGGATGTTTAAAATAAAAGTGTAGTCCGCCTGAAGGTGTTTGCGCTGTTGGTGTTTCAATGCCTACCGGGATTACCTTTGCAAGCTCTGAAAGCCCGATCTTCATATCATCGACATCAACCACAACAAGCCCGGATATAGACCCTGTCACGACGCCGATATTAGCATCAGTCCATTTTTTCCACCAACCTGTAACATCTCCGATCTTTGCTTTTTGCTTTTGAAAAGCTTCCCATTTAATGTGTGGCGTTTTGTCGATTCTTAATGGAATTATTGAAAAACCCATTTTTTGATATTCAAGAGCACGACGTAAAAAAGACTCATTTTCATTTTTTGTAAATCCGGTTTGCCCGTTATCTGTGATTATATCCATATCGTCCACCGTTTCCAGTTATGCTCTCTTTAGCTGAAAGCATCTTTCCTCTAAGCGTTTTTATTGCCGTTATCAGATCAAGACAAGGTATTTCCGGGTTTGTGTTGAATTCTGCCATGAGTCGGTAAACATTATCATTGGCATCGAAATTGAAAGCCACTTTGTTGTTCTTGATTGTAAGGTCGGGTTCCTCACCATTAAGAAAAAGGAATGAAGATAAATAGATGTCTAAGGTTGAAAAAGTTTTCATAGTCGTGCTCCTTACCGGTAAATAATAATGTAATATTAGGGTATTACATTATGTTGTAAGGAAAGCATACAATATGATAGTGTTTTGATAAACATACAGAAAGGTTAAATAGAAACTTTAATTTACCCTTTTTTGAGTTCTTTTTTCAGACTTTCCATGCTGACGTATAATTCTTTTTCAAGTAGTTTTTTTGCGTATTGAGTTGGTTGTGATAGGAGGATGTCCAAATCATACACAGAAATATCTGTAACCCGGCTTTCATCAGTATATTCTTGAAAAGATTGTCGATCAAGATTATCTCCGGCTTTTATAAACTCGTTGCACTTTTTCGAGATATGTTTCGATAACATTTTAAGCAGGTAATAACAGCCATGTAGATTAACCGGGTAGACCTTAGACCCTCCTGGTCGTTTCGGGATAAAATAATACTTCAAATTATTACAAACCTGTTCTGCTTTTTTACTGTTGGCTATCCCCGCAGTTTTCATCATGAAGATAAATCTGTCTAAGGCTCCTGTCTCTATCATTTGAAGCCAATCAGGATATCGGCTAAGTTCTTCAAGGAATTTTTTATCTGTCCATTTTTTATGGTCGTCAAAGTCCGGTAGCCCTTCCCGATGCATTACATCAAGAATGTTTTCCCCAACAGCTGCAACAAGAATATCGTCAAATGTTGCGTTATCGTAAAATATCTGCCATGCTTCTTTATGGTAAAAATGTGGGAACATCTTCGGGGTTTCTGTTAAATCTAACCAATGTTCGCCGTTATCCCATTGAGTTGGTGGTGAATACCCCGCTGCATAACCGATATTTGGATTATTGATATTTTTAAAACTGAAAGAAACTCTATCATCTCTATTTTCTTTTTCCATCGCCACCTCTCATCGTGGTTTCTCAAAAATTCAAGGGAAGGGGTTTGAGAAGTCCCCTTATCGGCTGCGCTGCCTATCCCTTGAAAAAGATTACAACTTCAAACTGCGAAAATCAATGGACACGGTTTTGTTTACAACCCATGACAAGTAAAAATATAAATTTTACCTGTGAACTAACTGTGAACTGAAACCGTCAAACAAGGGGTAATACCGTCTATATCGGTATATCCTTTTTTCCATAACTGCAAGCAGGAGCAAACAGCATCTAACACCATAACTATTTGATATTACATATGTTATTCACTCTTAATCAATTGGTCGGAGGTTCGAATCCTCCACGGCCCACCAATTATTTACAAACAATATCAACCCTTCACGTTTAGTTATCAGCTTTGAAAAATGCGGAAAAATCAAGAAAAATTGGTCGCATATACCAGATATAAACCTGCACAATACACATTTGAGTGAGCTTATTGAATACCAAATGAAATAAGTAAATGCTTGGCAGCTTGTTTTTTGTTCCTGCAGAATACGGCTGTCTTTCTGAAGCGTCGTTTCCCTTTTTTTCTCCTTACTATGTCTCATTATATTCCGCAAAGAATTACCCCGAGGGCAAGTTTTGGAGTACTAATTCCAATTCTAAATCAAGGCGCTATCATCGTTGGCTTCGTCATCGGCTCCTCCGACGTACTATTATAGTACGCCTACGTCCGGGTACCCGCTTGCGGGTGTTCCCTTGCCGCCTTGATTGCCCCGCAAGCTAAAGCGGGGTAAATCATTTCATCCTTGATTTAGAAATGGAATAAATCCGAGGGGCAATAAACATCCACAACTTTACACTTTTTTCATGGTATAATACCAAAATATAATTTTATTAGTATAATGAAAACAGCCGCACATAAAGTTTCCGAACAAAATGAGAGCATTCAGAAGAGGCACTCCTCTTTATTTAGCTCGCCGTTAAAGCATTATGCGTGGGCAGCACTCTCAGTATCAATTGTTACCGTTATCGGAGAAATACTTACACCCTATTTTGATTTAATAAATATCGTCCTTCTTTATTTGTTGCCTGTGCTTATCAGCGCAGTTCGTTGGGGTAGAGGACCTTCATTCCTCTCCTCTTTTATGGGTGTATTAACTTTTAATTTTTTCTTTGTGCCACCAATTTTCACCTTTGCAGTGGGAAACATGCAGCACCTGTTTGTTCTTGTTGTTTTCTTTTTGGTGGCCCTTGTTACCGGCACTACGGCAACAAAACTTAGGAATGAACTGGAAAAAACCACTGAACGGGAAATAAGAACTCTCACTTTGTATGAACTTAGTCGGGAAATAGCAGCGAAGGCTGATCTGGAACAAGTTCTGAAAACCTTTCTTGATAAGGTTGCAGAAACTGTAAACGGCACGGCTATTGTACTCATCCAGGATCCGAATAATGAAGTTCTGTACAAAATGGCTGCAACTCTGGACAACGCTGTATTTGATGAGAAAGAATATGCGGTGGCACGTTGGGTACTGGAGCATGGCCAGCCAGCAGGTAGGGAATTGGGAATTTTCGAAGGAGCACGCTCATTGTTTTTCTTTCCTATAAAAGCAGAAGATAAAACAATAGCCGTCCTCGGCATCAGACCCAATATAGAGAATGCAGCCCTTTCGCCCGAAAAACAACAACTTATAGAAACCTTTACCAATCTTGTAGCAGTTGCCATAATCCGCCTGCAGCTTGCAAAAGAAGCCGAACAGGCAAAATGGTTGGCAGAATCAGAGAAACTCCACAGGATATTATTAAATTCCATTTCCCACGACTTCCGTACACCCCTTGCATCTATCACGGGTGCGGTGACAAGTCTTCTGTCGGAAGGAAGCGTTTATACACAAGAAACCAAAAACATCTTTTTACACACAATCAGGGAAGAGGCGCACCGCATGAACCGTTTCATAGAAAATCTTCTTGATATGGTACGTCTTGAGAGTGGTGCATTAAAATTGAACATGAAATGGTGCGATATCGAGGATATCATTGGTGTTGTACTGAGGGAAACAAGAGATGCTTTACAGGAGCATCCATTGCAGATTGATATACCGCCGGACCCTCCTTCCTTCATGGCTGATTTTATTCTCATAGAACATGTAATGATTAATTTGCTGGAAAATGCAGTGAAATATTCTCTTCCGGGCAGCTCAATCTCAATTTCAGTTCATTGTCGGGACAGAATACTGTTTCTTACGGTAGCTGATCCTGGTCCGCCTATTCCAAAGACAGAGCATGAACATGTGTTCGATAAATTCTATCGGCTATATTCTTCTAAACATGCAAGCGGGACAGGACTCGGCTTGTCTATTTGCAAGGGAATCATTGAAGCGCATGGCGGCAGCATATGGGTTGATTCATCGCCGGAATACGGTAATAGATTCACCTTTTCTCTCCCTGTATCCGAAGAGCTTTCGGAACAAAAATATGCAAGAGAAGGAACAGATAATGTCGGCTGATGGCGCACGAGTACTTGTTGTGGATGATGAAAAACAGATACGCCGGATGTTGAAGGCTGCTTTAGAGGGTTATGGCTATGATGTTGGCGAAGCCGCTTCAGGACAAGAAGGTTTGAGTCAAACATCAATATTTCATCCGGATCTGATCATTCTGGATTTGGGGTTGCCGGATCTCGACGGCATCGAGGTCATTAGGCACCTCCGTGAATGGACACAGGTCCCCATCATTGTTCTCTCAGTAAGGGAGCATGAAGATGATAAGATCAAGGCACTGGATGCCGGTGCAGATGACTATGTCACCAAACCGTTCAGTATGGGCGAGCTTTTGGCCAGGCTCCGGACTGCTCTGCGTCACGCAGCCAAGTCAGAGGATGCGCCAATACTTGCCTTCGGTGAGCTTTCGGTGGATTTAGCACACAGGAACGTGACAATCAGAGGAGAGGAAGTAAAGCTCACACCAACAGAATATGAAGTTCTAAAATATCTGGCGCAACAGGCCGGCCGGGTAGTAACCCACAGACAGCTCTTACGGGCCATCTGGGGGTCAAATTATCAGGAAGAATCTCAATATCTGCGTGTTTATATTGGTCAACTGCGACGTAAAATCGAGGTTGATCCGTCGCAGCCTACTTATATAATCACCGAGCCCGGTGTTGGATATCGGCTGATTACACGAGATTAAAAAATCCTTTCTTTATATTTTCTTTATACTTATCGCCAATCTTTTAACAGTTAATTTATACCGAATTGTTTAAAATTAATAATGTGAGGATATCTTGGAAGAGAGTGAGCACCGCGTGAATTACAAAGCCTGTACTGTAAGCTTTCCCGGAATGTTGGAGTATTAATGATGTGCTGCTCGACAGAGATTGGCAAACACGGTCTGAAGACAATACTTGTTCCAACGGATTTTTTAGAACCTTCGGATGTAGCGTTACAGATTGCAATCGACCTCGCCAAACAACAGAACGCCAGGATCCATCTTCTTCACGTTCTGCCATTTCGAAAGGTTGCAGACGAAAAGGAAATGATTCAGAGACAACTTGCTAAATTTCCTGAGGCAAAATCTGTTGAGATAGTCCCGGAGATCAGGAAAGGGATAATTTATAAAGAGATCCTGAAAGTGCAGACAGAAAAAAATATAGATTTAATTATAATTGCCCGACATAACAAAGCAGAATCCCTGTTTACTTTTTTTCGAAGCGTTACAGAAAAGGTTAAGAAGTATGCACAATGTTCTGTACTGGTGGTAGGGGCTTAATTGAAAATATTTCGTCATCAAACAACCTACCCGCCTGGCAACAGTGGGGGATTCATTGAACATATCAACAGTAAAGGAGAATATTCTAATGGAAAATGACATCTCGGAGCCGGAACCGAGTTTATACGAAAGGATTAAGCGAAAAGTCATAGGCGCGCCAAGAGATGTAAATGAACCTTCCATATTTCATAAACTTTCACTCATACCGATACTTGCATGGATCGGCCTTGGTGCAGACGGTCTTTCATCTTCTTCGTATGGTCCCGAAGAGGCTTTCAGGGCACTTGGCACTCATACCTATCTGGCCCCTATCATAGGGGTTGCCACAGCCTTAACGGTCTTTATCATTGCATATGCCTATTCACGAATCATCGAACACTTCCCCCATGGCGGCGGCGGTTATATCGTGGCAACCCATACGATTAACGAAAATGTCGGGGTTGTTTCAGGATGTGCGTTGCTTGTAGACTACATGCTGACAATTACTGTCTCTCTTGTTTCCTGCGGTGATGCCCTTTTCAGTTTTCTCCCTTTGGCCTTTCAAAAATACAAGATTTTTTTTGTTTCATTTCTCATTGTCGCCCTGGTTATCCTCAATCTTCGCGGAGTAAAAGAATCGGTGACCCTTCTCGCACCAATTTTCGCGATCTTTGTCATTACCCATGTTCTATTAATAGGCTATGGCATTATTAGCCATGTTCCCCAAATCAATCCATTACTTGGCGCATTAAAAACAACATCCAGTTCGGATCTATCGACAATTGGTTTTGTCGGTATACTTGCAATTTTCTTGAGGGCATTCTCTCTCGGCGGCGGCACATATACCGGCCTTGAGGCTGTATCGAACGGAATGCAAATCCTGCGGGAGCCAAAGGTGCAAACCGGTAAACGCACTATGGCATATATGGCTACATCTCTTGCAATAACAGCAGGAGGACTGTTTTTCTGCTATTACCTTTTCGGGATAAACCCCGTTGAAGGCCGCACATTAAATACAATCCTTGCAGATGGGGTTTTCGGGAACTGGCCTTTCGGCTATTATATTGCACTGATTACAATTTTATCAGAAGGAGTTCTTCTTATAGTTGCTGCCCAGGCAGGATTTATCGATGGTCCCCGCGTAATGGCAAACATGGCTGTAGACTCGTGGTTTCCCAGAAAATTTGCCGCCCTCTCAGAAAGGCTTTCAATGCAGAATGGTGTTCTCGTTATGGGCACGGCAGCTATCGTTCTCCTTATCTATACCCACGGTTCAGTCTCTGCCCTTATCATCATGTACTCGATCAATGTCTTTCTCACCTTTTCTCTGTCCCAGTTTGGGATGGTCCGCTTCTTTATAAAAAACAAAGAGGTTGATCGGGACTGGAAGAAACATATAGTTATTCATATTATAGGTCTCATCCTTTGCTTAACTATCCTTGTAATAACTATCTATGAAAAATTTGGAGAAGGTGGCTGGGTAACGCTTGTTCTAACCTTAGCAGTAGTAGGTCTCTGTTACCTAATTCGTTCCCATTATAAAAAAGTCAGGCTTGGTGTGAAGAAGCTTGAAGAGATGCTCTCCAACCTTCCTACAACCGAACCGTACAACAATAATCCCGTCAATCCAAAGGAAATGACCGCTATTCTTCTCGTTAGCGGGTATAATGGATTTGGTCTTCATACCCTTATGTCAATTGTTCGCTATTTCCCTAATATCTACAAAAACTTCATCTTTATTTCTGTTGCTGAAATTGATTCCGGTTCTTTTAAAGGGGTTGCCGAAGTAGAAGCCTTAAAGGAATCAGTACGGAAAGGGCTTAAGAAATATATAAAAGTTACCCGGGAACATGGTTTCTCTGCCGATTATAGAACGGATGTGGGAACAGATGTGATAGATGCGGCCTCTGATCTTGTTGAAGCAACGGTCAAAGAGTTTCCGAGATCAACTGTTTTTACAGGAAAATTAGTGTTCCGTCACGACAACCCTTTCCAGAAGATACTTCACAATGAAACAGCCCACTCTATTCAGCGCAGGCTGCAGTGGAACGGTATACCAACGGTCATTTTACCGATCCGTGTGGACGTGTAAATATACCATTTGAGAAGGGGCTGCACAATACTGAAGAAATTCTGTTTGAGAAAGCTCTTCTTCTTTGCATTCTTGTCCCTTTTCTCGATTGTTGTGATGGCTTCCTCTACGACAGCTAAAGCAAAACAAGATTAGTAAACATAGTGCCAGGCGACACACTCCGCGAGGATGAAACTTCTGTCGAATGTGAGAAATGAAGGCCCGGTATAGTCTTGTTATCTATTTCCAAGGATAATAGTCGGTTGAAATGAAAAGGAAAATATGATAAAAATATCTCTTCATTAAAATGTCTAAAAGATGATGTTTCGGGTTCCCCCGGTTTTTCTGAAAGTTTTGAAGTTATAAGCATTACAGTGCATGAATGGTTAATTGCGAGCAAAGAAGAAGGAGTGAAAGGAAAAAAGATGATGGAACAATACGGAAATGGATTGGCGTTAGCTGAAAAACATTACAGTCAATATGGATCAAGGGCAAAGGCTCTAAAAGCTGAAGGCAGAAAAGTAATAGGCTATTTATCTGCATTGGCTCCGGTGGAAATCATAACGGCTGCCGGAATAATCCCGCTTAGATTGAAGGGGAATGTCTCAGAGGCAATTACTAAAGCAGATGCCCATATGGAAACTATAGTCTGTCCTTTTATACGCAATGTCTTTGATACTGCCCTGAAAGGGAAATATGACTTCCTTGACGGCATGGTCCTGCCTCATCAATGTGATAGCATTGACAGGACAAACGATGTATGGAGTTATAACCTGAATTTGCCATACTGGCACTTCTTGAATTTCCCGCATTTGACTGATGATCCGTCAATAGAGTTTACAAAATCAATTTTGCGAATATTTATCGACACTCTCGAAAAGTATACCGGCAATGCGATCACGGACGAAGCTCTGGTTCAGGCAGTTAAAGCCCACAATGAGAACAGACGGGTTATGAGAGAGCTTTATTCTTTGAGAAAAGCCGATTACCCTCTCATATCGGGTGCTGAGATGATGAAGGTTCTTGTGGCTGCCATGAGTTTACCGGTAGAAGAATCGAGCGCGCTTATCGGGGATGTAATAAAAGAAGTGAAACTGAGAGGAGTGCCAAATGGTACAAGTCTGTCACGGATCATGTTAATAGGAGATCAGATCGATGATGTGGCCATTGTTGAAACCATCGAGAGTGCCGGTGCAAATCTTGTTATGGATGATCTGTCAATCGGAAGTAAAATGTATTGGGCTGATGTTGATATAACGCCTGATCCGGTTCAGGGTATCGCTGAGCGTTATTTGAAAAAACTTAAATTGCCTACGACATGCATTACTGCCGGCAATAATTACCAGGAAAATCTGGAGGCCAGATTTGGCCATATAAAACAGAATATAAAGGATTTTAAAGTGGATGGTGTTGTTCTCTTTATCTATAAATTTTGTGACCCCTATGGTTTTGAGGTCCCGGCAATGAAAAGCTTTATCGAAACTGCAGGTGTGCCGGTACTCTATCTTGAAGATGAATATTCCTCTTCTACTCTGCCGAGGATGAAGACAAGGGTTGAGGCATTTCTGGAGATGATTGCATAGAATTAACAGGTTAAACCGTTCAAGGTGTTTAAACCGTTTGAAATGGAGGGACTAAGTCCCGGTAAAAATAAAGCGTACACAGAATAAAATAGCTCAGGCAGTGAGCGAGAAGAGAAAGCCCCGACAGCCTTGAGAGTGTGGGGCAGGTACCCGCCTGCGGGTGTCCTGGCAAATTGTAAATAATAATAAATAATTTAGAGGAAAATAACATGGCAGATGATAAAAAACCAAGAGCGCTTGCAACCCAGGCAGCAGCAAAAATACCGAAATTTGTAAGAGGCAATATGTCCGCAACCCTTAAAGCAAAAGAAGAGGGGAAAAAAGTAGCCTACGCCTATATCAATGACGGTCAGGATGAAATTATGAGGGCTATGGATATTGTACCCGCCTGGGGTGAAAGTTTCTCAGGCGTATGTGCAGCCAAACGTGATGCTGAACAATATCTGCAAAAGGCAGAATCGGATAACTTCTCCCGTTCTTTGTGCACATATGCGACATGTACCCTCGGTTTTGATATGCTGCGCGAAGAAATGGGCGGAGAAATGCCTCCTGGAGCTCCGTGGGGCGGCATGGGAAGACCGGACATGATAATAGGCAGCGGCCAGCAATTGTGCGATCCGCGATTTAAGTGGCCGCAGGCAACACAGCATTATCTGCAGGATGTGCCTGTATTTGTCGGGAGCATGTATTATCCGCCCTGGGACCCGAATATGGATCACAAGGGACAGGAAAAGATCTACGTGAAATATGCAACAGAGGAACTGCGTGCATGCGTAAGTTTCTGTGAGAAACATATTGGTAAAAAGATGGACTGGGACAAGCTTGCAGCTCTTGTTGACCTTACAGATAGAACATGGGACATCTTTATTGATACCTACGAACTGCGCAAGGCTATTCCCACGCCTATGGATACTGGCGATGCGATGAATACTATGGTGCCCCTGACGTTTAACCTCGGTACTCAGGAGGCCTACGATTTTTATGCTGACCTGAACCTGGAGTTGAGGCAGAAAATAGAGCAGAAGCAAGGCGTGGCCGATGAAGAAAAATACCGTATTCTTTGGGGTGCCGGACTTCCTTCGTGGTTTGCCCTCGGCGATTTTCAGTATTTCAACAGTAAAGGCGCCGTATTCCCTGTAGAAACAACATATCGTAACGCTGAAAAGGTTGAGCGTCTCAATCTCCCGAAGACTAATGATCCCCTGGAACACATTGCATGGAGATGGGTGAGATTCTGGACCCACTGGTACGACAAGGCACGGAATCGTCCAGGCTCCATACCTAAGGTTGAGCGCATTATCGAATATATTGAAGACTATAAATGCGATGGTGTAGTTTTTCATTCAGCCTTTTCCTGCCGAAGCTGGCATGCAGGAATCGTTCAACAGGCGGAAATTCTCAGAAAAATTTATAAAGACATACCTGTTCTTATTATGGAAGGCGACATTGTGGATATCAGCTCTTACAATGAGGCAGATACGCACAACAGGATTGATGCATTCATCGAAGCACTGGAAACGGTCAGGAGTAAGGGCAATTAAAACTTTGTCGGATCGCTGCATACAGTGCAAAAGCCCGTATTAATGAAACAATACTTTGCCGGAATTGACATTGGGTCCACGATGACCAAGGTGGCCATCGTGGGTGATACCCTTGTGTCATCCGTTATCGGACCCACTGGTCCTGAGCACCGCAGGCTGGCCAATAAAGTAATGGAAGAAGCTCTTAACAAGGCAGGGCTTGACTTCGAAGACTTGTCCTATGTTGTTGCCACCGGATACGGCAGGATAAACGTACCCTTTGCAGACAAACAGATTACGGAGATTACATGCCACGCTAAAGGGATTTACAGCCTTCTTCCAACAGCGGAAATAATTGTGGATATCGGCGGCCAGGACAGTAAATGTATTAAACTGAAGGCCGGCAAGGTTATCAGTTTTGTTATGAATGATAAGTGCGCTGCCGGAACAGGGCGGTTTCTTGAAGTAATTGCCGATGCGCTGGGTGTTCCACTGGAAAAACTTGGCGAGCTTTCTCTTTCAGCCGGAAAGGCGGCAATTATTAGTAATACCTGCACTGTCTTCGCAGAACAGGAAGTAACTTCTCAGCTTGCGAATGGTGAACCTGTTGCCAATCTTATTGCAGGCATCCATGAAGCCATTGCCGTTAGGATATATTCCATGGCAAACAAGCTTAAAATTTCACCCGATATTGCCATAACAGGCGGTGGAGCAAAGAACATCGGCCTGGTAAGGGCATTGGAAGGAAAATTCGGGTGCCAGGTTCTGGTTCCGCCTGAACCGCTGCTTACAGGTGCGATAGGTGCAGCAATTGTAGGGAAAGAAACTTATGAAAACGCTGCCGGAAGGGGAGAAACTCTGAAAAGAAGTACAATGGGGCTGCAAGCGGCCAGTTTTTTCTCTTGAGAGACATGTTCCGGCAATGTCGACTCTTATAGATAAAGCCCGGTGTTATACGGCAATGACAGAGGATTTAGGATGGCATATGTGCTCGGTGTGGATATAGGTTCCGGTTTTTCAAAGGCGGTTGTGTGCAAGGACAAGACTCTCATTTCATATGCAACTATGCCTTCAGGCGGAAGCTATAAAGAAACGGCTGAAAAAACGTCGGATATTGCTCTGGAAAAAGCCGGTCTTAATATAGGGGATATATCTTATACAATTGCCACCGGCTATGGAGCGACAACTGTTGATTTTGCAGATCAGTCGATTACGGACATTTCATGCCATGCTGCCGGTGTTTTTCATTTATTTCCCTCTGTCAGGACTCTGATTGATATTGGTGCCCAGTTCAGCAAGGCGATCCGGTTTAATGATGCGGGAAGGGTAGCCAACTTTATTTTAAATGAGAAATGCGCTGGAGGAAGTGGTAAGTTTCTTCATGTCATTGCCCGTATTCTTCACATGAATATAGATGAGATCGGGGAGCTTTCACTTCAATCCGCTAACCCTGTTGAGTTTACAACAGGATGCGCTGTTTTTGCCGAATCAGAGGCGGTGTCGCGCATAGCCGAGGGAGCCTTCCCAGCGGATATTCTCGCCGGTGTACATAAGGCTATTGCATCAAAGATTATAAACCTTGTTGTACGCCTTGGTCTCACTCTGGATTGTGCTATAACAGGCGGAGGCGCTAAAGATCGTGGTCTGGTGAAAGCAATAGAGAAAGAACTTAATATTGATATTCTTGTTCCGGATGAACCACAAATCACTGCAGCATTTGGAGCAGCCCTCTTAGCCGCAGAAAACGCCCGTCAGTAAGGAAGGAAGATTGATCGTTGTCTTCTGGAGCTATTAAGAAAATTTGCTCCCCAAGTCCTTATCAAAATCCTTGATGTCGTTTATTAATGGGGGGGAAGGATGTATTACCGGGTATGAAACAAACGGAAGAAACAATCTCGTATTTTCCATTAGGATAAGTAACTGTATCAAGCTGTCCCAGGCAATTTCCATTAAAAAACCAAGCGGGCAAAAGGCCCGCTTGGTTCAGAATGTATCTATCAAAGTTGTATTATTTCTTTTTAGCTTTTGCTGCCGGTTTTACTGCTTTTGCCGGTGCTTTCTTTGCTGCCGGTTTTGCTGCTGCTTTGCCGCTGACTGCTGCCTTTAGAGCGGCGCCTGCTGAGAATTTAGGGACTTTCTTTGCTGCAATCTTGATTTCCTTACCTGTACGGGGGTTTCTTCCTTTGCGGGCTTTTCTGTCTGCTACTGAGAAGGTTCCAAATCCGATAATTGTTACCTTTTCACCCTTCTTCATTGCCTGTTCAATGGATCCTGTAACAACAGCGAAGGCTTTTGCTGCAGCTGTTTTAGAAACTTTAATTTCTTCTGCTACTTTTTCTACGATTTCTGCCTTGGTCATTCTTACTACCTCCTTGGGTATAGTTTATAATAATATATATGATTATCAGGCAAATATCCTTTGCCTGTTATATGAAACCCTGTAAGAATAACCATGTACAAAAGATATTAGCACAATTTCTTTAATAATCAAGGATTTATTGCATATTTTTTAAAAAAAAATGAAAATTTTTATAAATATTCCATTTTTTAGACATATTCGGTGATTATTTGTTGTTTTATTGGCACTAATCTATATTGAATTACCATGACAAAAGCCACTATTTTGTTGCATTTACCTTGCTAAACAATGAATTACCGGCGCTCTGCCTTTTTTCTTTAAAATAAATCCCATATATGGTATTAAAAAGCATGTTTTACGACAGTGATATTTATGAATTTGCAGATTCTTTGCGTGATTTATATTTTAAAATGTGTAACTCAATTTTATTGATTAAATGATGCCCCCGTAGCTCAGGCGGATAGAGCAACGGATTCCTAATCCGTGTGCCGCATGTTCGAGTCATGCCGGGGGCATATTTATATTCTGATACTGTACCGCAGATCCATTGTATTTGAATGTTTTTACTTACTACAACCATCCAGTTCCCTATATTTGACAGCCGAGTATTTGAGAGATAGAATAAAACATGCTTGCAATTGGCAACATCGTTCTTCCCGTCCCCTGTATTCTTGCCCCTATGGCTGGGGTGAGCGATCTTCCCTTTCGTCTGGTCACACGTGCTTTTGGTGCGCCAATGGCATTTACTGAGATGATTGATGCAAGGGCTTTGTCGCACAATGATAAAAGGACTCTTCGCATGCTTTCCTCCACAACTGATGACCGGCCTCTGGGAGTGCAGTTGCTGGGGAACGACGAAGAACACATCTTAAAAGCTATGAATGTTCTTGATGGACACGAGTTTGATCTTCTTGATTTTAATGCTGCCTGTCCAACAGCAAAAATTACGCGCAACGGCAAAGGAGCAGCACTTCTCAGAGAACCGCGAAAACTGAGAAATATCCTTAAATTACTGGTTGCCCATTCAAAAGTCCCGGTAACAGTGAAGATTAGAACAGGGTGGGATTATGATTCAATAAATGCGCGGGAAACTGCACTCTATGCCGAGGATGCCGGTATCAGTGCACTTTTTATCCACGGAAGGACAAAAACCCAGGGTTATAACGGAACCGTAGATTACCGGATCATTAAAGAGGTAAAAGAAGCATTAAAGATTCCTGTATTTGCCAGCGGCGACGCCTTATCGTTGTCCTTTGTCAGAAAGATGTTTAATGAAACCGGCTGTGACGGGATGGCAATTGCCCGCGGCGCCCTCGGGAATCCATGGATATTCAGGGAGATAATCCAATTTTATCAAAATGGAACGTTTTGTGAAGGGCCTGATATAATTGAGCGCATTGAAATAATGAAACTGCATCTAAACCTGCTGGTTCAGCATTATGGTGAAAAGAAAAGCGTAAGTTGCTTTCACAAATTTTTTATATGGTACACAAGAGGACTTTCAGGGATGAAGCCGCTTCGCGACAGAGCCTTCAGAACAGGTACGTGCAAAGAGCTTCTCGATGCTATAGAAGAACTGCGGACTTTTGATAACTCAGAGCAGATGACGCAGGGAAATTAATGTTGTGCAGATGCATGTGCTGGAAGTAAGTGCAAAGCATGAGTAGTATGAAAGAAACACAATTGAAAAAATTACCTTCTTAAAAGTATTGCGCCGCTTGAGTATCCGCCGCCGAACACTGTGATGACAATCAGTTCGCCTTTCTTAAATCTCTGCCAGTTTTGTGACAGGGCAATAATCGTACTTGCACTACCGGTATTACCGGTACCTTCGATATTCATAATCAACTGCCCGTTTTTCAAACCAAGAGTTTCTGCTACATTATTGATTATTCGTGCATTGGCTTGGTGTGGAATACAATGTTTTATGTCTTCCAATTTAAAACCATTCTTTTTTACTATGTTTTCGACTTCAGAGACCATGTGTTTACATGCATGGACAAAGATATCCTTGCCGTAAGGCATTTGTAGTCCTCCGTCATTTGGCCTTAAATATACACCATCGAGACCTTTTCCAACATCTGCAAGCCCCGTTGTGTTCAGGTCAAGTATCTCAATATCTTCTTCAGAAATTTTTTCTTTCGAAATAAGTACGACCCCGGCGCCGTCTCCCCATAAATAACCGGATTGCTTGTCATTGTCGTCGCTGTAAGCGGTATTATGTTCCGAAGCAACGACAAGGGCTCTCCGTGATTTGTTGATAGCAAAATAACCTTCTACTATCTCTACAGCATTAATAAAGGATGAGCATGCTGAAGAAATGGAGAGAGCCTTGGCACGGGAAATAGCGAAATGACTTTGAACAGCGTGAGCATTAGTTGCAACGGTATCGTAAGGTGTATATGTGGCGCCGACAATAAGGTCTACTTCTTTCAGATCATACGGGAGTCTATGGAGTCCTGATTTTACAGCATCTATGGACATTGTGTTTGTATTCTCGTCAATGCCTGCTTTTGTTCTTGTCCGGATACCCGATCTTTTATAAATCCACTCGTCCGATAAGTCAATCAGAGTTGTATAGTATGAGTTAGGAATGATCTTATCAGGTAAATAATGGTAGGCCGCATTAATATACATATAATGATCTGCTATAATGAATATATTCTTTTATTAACGATTTGAATATAATGGCTGTAATCCTTTAGTTGTTCAGGGAATATCTTCCAAAAAAATTCAGAAGAACCATAACAGAGGCAAGATCGTCAAAAAAACTTATTTTCCTTCTCCTTACGATAAACCTTATTTATAAAGTGAAATATACCAGTAATATGCATCAGTGTCAACCTTAAATAAACTTCAGTAAGTATACCAACGAATTGCATCATATTAAATTTATTAAAGAGATCACAGAAAAGATTGTTGGTTCATAATCCGATATAAAGGTTTTATATGAGTCAATGTTATCTTGCTTCGGCATACCCTGGGTGGTAGGATTTAATTATGAGGCAACTGACGAGACTGTTTAAAAAATCAGTTGCCGAGTGCAGGTGATAGCGCATGGCTACTTAACCCAAAGGTTAGTGCATCATTTTGTACATTTTTTTTATTGACTTTAGTATAAAATAAAAGAAATAATAATTCAATTCGGGTGGAACATATTTTGATATATATACTACTAACAAATAAACAAGTGGTTTCCGTCTGGCACTTTCTTTCCACAACCCAAATCGGCACAACACCAAGCAGATCACAATTGATCTGTAAAAATGTCCGGGAATGCATCGGGTGGATACAGCAACCGCTGTGAAACAATTTTCCCGTTTGTGTTTCTGCAATGTGTTATCCAGTACAGCAAATATAAAAGACGGTTATACAATGTGAACCGTGTCAAGCATACACAATTGCAATAGTTATACATTTACATAATAATTAAGGAGGAAATAAGATGAGAAAGTTAGTGGAACAATGGGTTGAAGAACAGGCTGTACTTACCAAACCGGATAAAATTTACTGGGTTCAGGGCAATGAACAGGAAATACGTGACCTTATTAAAATAGGCATAGAGAAGGAGAAAACATATATTCATAATACATTCCGGGAACTTAACCATAATTTCTTTCCAAATTCCTATCATCACATGAGTCACCCTAATGATGTGGCCAGAACAGAACAACTTACATTTGTATGCACACCGAAAAAAGAAGATGCAGGTCCTAACAACAACTGGATGGAGCCTGCCGATGCCAAGAAGAAAGTTTCTGCAATCTTTGACGGATGCATGAAGGGCAGGACACTCTATGTTATCCCTTACATGATGGGTCATCCTGATTCTCCTTATGCGAAGCCATGTATACAAATCACCGATTCTATTTATGTTGTTGTCAGCATGTATATCATGACAAGGGTAGGGCAGGGAATAATCGACAAAATCGGCTCCACGGGTAAGTTTGTAAAGGGCCTTCACTCAATAGCCGACCTTAACCCTGAAAGACGGTATGTCATGCACTTCCCCCAGGAAGACCTTGTTATGAGTATTGGCTCCGGTTATGGTGGGAATGCACTTCTCGGCAAGAAATGCTTCTCTTTGAGAATTGCTTCTTATCAGGGTCATCAGGAAGGCTGGCTTGCAGAACACATGATTATAATGGGTGTAGAGGACAAAAAAACCGGGGAGACCATGTATGTTCTCGGTTCTTTTCCTTCTGCTTGCGGGAAAACAAACCTTGCCATGATTCAGCCTACCCTGGAAGGGTACAATGTAACTACATTAGGCGACGATATTGCCTGGATCAATGTAGGAGCCGACGGCAGACTCTATGCGATCAATCCCGAAGCAGGTTTTTTTGGCGTTGCTCCAGGTACTTCTGATAAGACAAATCCTCAAATGATGAATACCCTCAGGGCGGATAAGTTCTATCCCACTCTTTTTACCAATACCGGTATCGATATTGATACCAATTCACCGTGGTGGGAAGGGCTTACGGATATTGCACCTGCAAATATTATGGATTGGCAGGGTAATCCCTGGGACAAAACCTCAGGTAAGGTTGTTGCACACCCCAATTCCCGTTTTACCGTGGCGGCATACAACTGTCCTACTCTGTCCCCTGAATTTGACAATCCGAAAGGCGTGCCCATCTCTGTAATACTTTTCGGAGGACGACGCTCAGACACCGTACCCCTTGTATGTGAGAGCTTCAACTGGAACCATGGTGTTTTTAAAGCTTCTTCGCTCGGTTCGGAAACCACAACGGCGGCAGCAGGCCAGATAGGCGTGGTAAGGCGCGATCCTATGGCAATGCTTCCGTTCTGCGGGTATAATATGGCCGACTATTTCCAACACTGGATGAATATAGGAGCCAAACTTACCAATCCACCGAAGATATTTTTTGTTAACTGGTTTAAGAAGAACGATCAAGGCAAATTTATATGGCCTGGATTCGGAGAAAATTTCCGTATAATTAAATGGATGCTCGACAGGGCCAAAGGTAGAATTCAGGCAACGGAAACGCCTATTGGTTTTATACCGGAGAAAAAAGACATAGACCTCACCGGTCTTGACATATCCAAAGAAACTCTTAAGAAGCTTTTTGAAATTAATAAGGATGAATGGCAGAAAGAGATTGAAGGTATTGAAGCATTTTACGGACAGTTTGGCGAAAAACTTCCTAAGGAACTTACAGGACAATTAGCCCAACTGAAAAAGCATTTCGCATAAGTCTTAACAGGAATTACGCTAAAAGAAGAACAGACGACTTCACTGTTGTGGTTGACCCCGGCATATTTATTTTGCCGGGGTTTCCTATATCAACACAAGTTTGATAAATATCTATAATTGTGATATAGCCTATCCGTTAGTTATACGGAGGTTTATGCCATCAAAGAGGATTCTTTTCTTTTTTATTGCCTGGATCGGAGGGCTCCTTTACTTTGCTCAGCGTTGGATATTTGGTCCTCTTATCCCCTCTCTTATGCAAGAATTTCATACTGACAGGACCGGCCTTGGCATTATCGGTGCTGCTTCTCTCTGGGGTTACATGTTTACCCCTATTATCGCCGGTTTAATATCGGATCGTTTTGGAAGAAAATATACCATCCTTTTTGGCATTTTCGGTTTCTCTGCCCTCACAGTAATCTGCGGATTAGTATCCAGCATAGGACATCTCTTTATTGGACGGCTTCTTACAGGCATGATAGAGCCCTTTTATTTCGTTATCCTTCTCGCTTTTACACTTGAACTTTTCCCGGAACGACCGGGATTCTTTTTAACCGCCATATCCTCCGGCTCTTCTTTAGGCTGGTTTGTAGGTCCTGCATCGGCAGGCTGGTTGCTGGATTTCACCGGAAGTTGGAGGGCGCCATTTATATTGACCGGGCTTGCAGGTATCGTTGTTGCGGTTCTCCTGATCCTTGTCTGGCCCCAGGAAGGAAATAAGACCCGGGCTGGTGCTTTTTTCGACAAAAGCATCATCAAACCCGCCAACCTGATTATGCTTTTTCTCCTGAGCCTGACTGCAATGTTCCAGATATCTGCCGAGTTTGGTTTTACCATGTGGTATCCTGTCTTTCTTAAAACAGAAATAGGGACAAGTGCAACGATTGCCGGTCTTATTGCCGGTCTGTATGGGGTAGGACAGTTCATTGGCCGGCCATTTCTGGGATGGGTATCCGATAAACTCGGCTATCGGCGGGTTGGCATAAGCGGCGGAATTCTTATGGGAACATCTCTCGTACTTTTACTTTGGGTAAGCAGCCCTTTCCTTAGGGCTATCTTCACCTTTCAGATGGGTTTTATCGGCGGTGCTGTAATGGGTGCGCTCTGGACGTTCACCGGTCTTGTTTTTCCATCCTTTAAGGGTCTGGCTCTTGGAGTGATCTCCACTTTTGCCTATGCAATGGCATCTGCCGCCCCTATATCAATAGGATACATAGGAGATCATTATTCAGTATTGGCAGGACTTTTATCAATACCCCTACCTTGCGCCTTTCTTGCAGCATTAGCTTTTCTGGCTACATATCTTCTTATACCACAAATGAAACGATGAAACTGATATACATCCTGTAAATTATTGCTTTAACTGAAAACGCATTTTATAATGTGACGACAATGTGCACCGCTTGTCCTTGCGGCTAACATATATATAAAAAAGAAAGGAGCCGTTATGTTTATCTGGCCCGACTGTATTCCTTGTATATTGAAGATGTCACTGGGAGCAGGCCGTCTTGCGATCAAAGAAGAGGATCTTATGAAAGATTTCATGAGTGAAGTGCTGAAGTTAAGGCCTTTTTGTGGAGAAAATTGGCATGTACTTGCAGGCGAAGTAATAAGGGATATCTGGTACATACTGGAGAAAATTACAGGCGAAGCGGATCCCATGAAGGAAATAAAGATAAATCAAAATAACATGGCTCTGGATATATATTCTGCTGCGAAAGAATTGGTCTTAAAAAACCATGACCCTTTTATTAAAGCTTTAAAGTTATCTATTGCCGGTAACGATCTGTACGACTTGGTAAGTGTCCATGATAAGGCAATGGAAAGACTGGTCCCCGAACTGGAAAAATATGTAATAAATATAAAAAATGTTGAAGTATTCAAGGATCGTTTGAGTAAAGCCAAACGGCTTGTGTACTTTAGTGATAATTGCGGAGAGATCGTTTTCGACAGACTTCTGCTTGAGGTCATCTGCCATGATATGCATGATCTTGAAACAACGTTTGTAACAAGAACGCTTCCTGTTCTTAATGATGCCACGTTAAATGATGCCCGGTCAGTAGGTATTGAAGAAGTTGCAGAAGTCATAGAAAACGGTACTCAGGAACCAATAGCAGGCACCATACTTGCAAAAGTCTCTCCCCGTGTGAGATTGCTTGTTGAGAGGGCAGACCTTTTGATTTCTAAAGGAGGGGCGAATTATGACTGTCTCACCGAAGAACCGGCAATAAAAGGGAAAATTACATATCTCCTTCATGGTAAATGTTATCCCTATTGTACCGACAACAACGTTCCCGTGGGTTCACTTATTGTTCGGAACGGCTAAAAAAACTATGTTGCCCACAGCCAACATATGAACTTTCACTTCTACGAGGTTAAATTATATTATTGTAATATTTCTGTAATTAATTATGTATGACTTTGGAACTACTGGTAAATTAGAAATAACCAAATGATCTTTAAGGTTTAATAAGGATATACCTTTCAGCCCTTTTGTTTTGAGGTAATCAATAATGTTACTATTTTTGAAAGGATATTGCCAGGAAGTCCGATGTTGGAAAGCATTATCGGTCATTAGACAAGGAAGCATCTGCTTTTCTACTTTGCAGCGAAAAATAAGGATGTTATAATTAAAAGAGGGAGGAAACTAACATGATTCATGTAATTGCCTCAGTACGTGTGAAGACAGGCAGGGTTAACGAGTATCTTGAAATATTTAAATCCAATATGCCAAAGGTCAGAGAAGAGAAGGGGTGTGTTCAGTATATCCCAACAATGGATATTGACTCCGGTTTGCCCCCGCAGGTATTGGAAGACAATCTAATCACTATTATCGAGAAGTGGGAGAATATGGATGCACTCCATGATCATCTTGCCAGCCCTCACATGATGGCATACATGGAAAAGGTAGAAGGTATGGTTCAAAATGTGTCCCTTAAGGTGCTTAAGGAAGCATAATGGGCTTTTAAATTGTAAGAGTCCAGTCGCTATTGCCAGTCTCCTGAAGAAATTTAATGATCCTTACCAATATAAAACAGCGACGAGTTGTTAACAAGATAGTGCCTGGACACGTCTTTTTAATGGCCAGGATTCCCGATAGCTCGGAGGCTTTTCCGGTTTTCTTAATTTCAAGGAGGTAAATAATTTTTATTGACTAAGTTTATGTCCAATGTTATCATACAAAAATAGTATTTTATTATGTCTTAATAACATCTAGAGAGGGTTATTTATGAAAAGGTATAAAATGGCAGTCCGTTTCTTTGTCTTTCTTTTAGTTCTACAGATGTTGCTGCCATTTCCTGTTTTTGCCGATACAATCGGAAAATTTAATGAAATTAAAGGTGATGTATCACTCAACAGGGCAAAGGCACGTTTGAAACCTGATGTTGGAGACAATATTCAGACTAAGGATATCATATATACGGGCGATCAATCGAGGGCAAGATTACTTCTTGCCGATGACAGTATACTTAGAATGGGTCCGAAATCACATCTTGAAATTACCGAATTTCTTCTTGAAAAGAATAAAAGAAAAAGCGTTGTTTCTTTAAAAGCAGGTAATCTATATACTAAAGTGGAAAAATTCCTTGACTCGAATTCAAATTTTGAAGTTCGTACCCCTACGGCAGTTGCAGGAGCAAGAGGAACAGCATGGCTGACAGTAGTAGAAGTTGTTAATAATATTGCACAGAGTTCAATTTATGCATTGGAACAGACAGTGGCAGTTATGAACCCCTTAATTTCATCACAAGTTGTTGCTGTGACGGCAGGTAATTTCACAACTGTTGTTGCCGGTATGGCACCGACTATTCCTGCGGCTTTTACACCGGCTGTAATTCAGGGGGTTATGGGTCAGATAGGTGCTTCAATGCCTGCAGGTACAGGTACGGCAGGTGCAACAGGCACGGGTGCAGCAGGGGCAGGAGCAGCAGGCGCAGGAGCAGGAGCAGGTGTAGGGGCAGGTATTGGAGCAGGCACAGTAGCGGCTGGAATAGCCGGAGCAGCTGCCGTAGCAGCAGGTGTTGCGGCGATAACAAGCGGCAGCAGTTCAACAGAAACACATACAACCACATCTAACCATTAAAAAACATAATTAAGGATTGCAAAATGCATGAATGGGCACTGGCAGAATCAGTTATCTGTTCTATTTCAGATGAAATAAAAAAAAATAAACTCAGCCGAATATCGCGCGTTACGGTAAAAATTGGCGAGTTACAGCAGATCGATATTGAAATATTCAGGTTTGCTCTTGAAAATGTCCTTGCAACATACGAAACAACTGTAGATCAAGAATGCATTATACTTGAAAAAGAGCTAAGCACTTTGAAATGCAATGTCTGCGAAAATGAATGGAGTTTCGGAGAAAACATCAAAAAGATGCAGGCGGATGAAGCAGAGGCTATTCACTTTATCCCGGAGATTGCTCACACTTACATGAGATGTCCTGTCTGCGGAAGTCCTGACTTCAACATCAAAAAAGGGCGTGGTGTATGGATAGAGAGTATTGAAGGAGAGACATGATAGATCCGCGTTTGCATGTTATCAGTAAAAGACTGGAAAAAATAAAAAAGATAATAGCTGTTTCAGGCGGAAAGGGTGGAATAGGCAAGAGTACGGTTGCCTCAGTTCTGGCATTGTGTATGACAAAAAACGGCTATAAAACAGGTCTTCTGGATCTTGATCTGAGTGGTCCTTCTACACATATTATACTTGGAATAAAAGGCGCATATCCGGAAGAAGACAAAGGGCTGATCCCACCGGAAATACATGGGATTAAATATATGTCCATTATATATTTTGCAGGCAATAACCCTTCTCCGTTGAGAGGTAGCGATATATCTAATATCATTATAGAATTACTTACAATTACAATATGGGATCAACTGGATGTGCTGATTCTTGATATGCCCCCTGGAATCAGCGATTCTATACTCGATGTCATAAGATTAATTAAAAAAATGAACTTTCTTGTTGTTACCATACCCTCAAAGGTTGCAATCGGGGTTATGAAAAAAGAAATGAAAATACTTATGGAGCTTAATATACCTGTCATGGGTGTTCTTGAAAATATGAGGATAAAGGAGTCTCCTTTGCTTTCAGATATGATGAGCGATCTAAATATTCCTGTATTAGGCACAATAAACTTTGATCAGACAATTGAAGATGCAACCGGCAATATGGATAAATTGATTGAAACCGATTTTTACAAGCAACTTGATAGAATATTTAATACAAGAATTAAAGATAAATTGTAGATGCAGAAAAGAAGTTGCAAACAGCCCCGAACCCTGGCAGGTTCGGGGCTGTTTTTTTATGTAGGTGAAATACTGGAAAGTTCCTTTTTAAAGGAATAAAAATAAACCGCCCCAATAAAAATAAACCCGCCAACAATGTTCCCGATGGTAACAGGAATAAGATTCCATTGTATAAACTGACCCCAAGTGACATTTGCGCCCAGCATAATCCCAACAGGAATAAAATACATATTTGCCACGCTGTGTTCAAATCCCGAGGAAACAAAGGCCATAATGGGGAACCAGATACCAAAAAATTTACCGACCATATTTTTGGATGAAAGAGCCAACAATATTGCAACATTAACCAGCAGGTTGCAGGCAATGCCTTTCATAAATGCCGACCAGTAGCCCATCGTCCCTGCCGTCATATAAGGAAGCACCTTTGCCTGCGCTATGGCGACTGCATTCTGTCCGAAAGCAGTCAATGGCGCAATGCCGCCCGTGGTGAACGGCCCGACTGACATAAGATATGCCCAAAAAAGAGAACCGACAAAGTTGCCTATATAGACCCATATCCATGCATTGATAACTTTACCCCATGTGCTTTTATTTTGAAAAACAGCCATAGGAATAAGCATGGTATCGCCTGTGAACAAAGACATTCCTGTAAGCACGATAGCAATCAAGCCTACCGGGAAGACTGCCCCTGTAATAAGGGCTCTGAAGCCGGGCCCCATCGTCTTTTCCAACCCAGTCGAACAGACTGTACAAAGGGCCCCTCCGACAGCAATAAAAAGGCCTGCCATAAAACTCCTTACCAACCAATTTGGTATGCCGAGATTGCCTTTGTATTTTCCGGCGTCTCCCGCTAACTGAACAATTTCCACTGGTTTGTTTGCCATTCATTCCTCCTTATTAAAATTAAATTATGTTTATATCTACCTGTAAAACCTCGCCAACGTTTTGTCGCACTCAGGGCATTTGTAATTCGGATTACAGTGCTTCAAAAACTCCTCCCTGAAGTATTTCAACGTTGTTATTATAGGCAACACAGGGGATTGCCCGAGGGCACAAAGAGAAGCCTTCTTCATCAGTGTAGCCTTTTCAATCATCATGTCAATATCCTGTTCAACAGCAGTTCTTGTAGCGAACTTCCTTGCAAGATAATGCAGTTGTGATGTCCCTACACGGCAAGGTACGCACTGCCCACAGGATTCATGCTCAAAGAAACTGAGTATATTCAGTAAAAAATCCACAGCGCAAGTATCCTCATCACATACAAGTACTACCCCTGAACCGAGCGTTACTCCTGCTTGTATCGTCTGGTCTATGTCGAGAGGAAGGTCAAGCAAGTCTTCCCCAAGGACGCCTGCTGCCGATCCGCCCACCTGTGCGAATTTAAAACGTTTCCCATTTTTAACGCCCTTTCCGTATTCATAAATTATTTCACGGAGGGTCACTCCCATCGGCAGTTCAACAAGGCCAACTCTGTTCATCTTCCCCGATAGACAGTATATTTTTGTTCCTGCACATTTTTCAGTACCGACAGATTTATACCAATCGGCACCTCTTCTGATGATCATAGGCGCAGAGGCGTATGTTTCAACATTATTGACGTTTGACGGCATACCTGAAAAACCAGCCCCGGCCGGGAATGGAGGCCTGAATCTTGGATAACCCCGTTTTCCTTCCATGGAATTCATAAGCGATGATTCCTCACCGCATACATATGCGCCCCCGCCTTCTTTAATGAATACATCGAAGCTGAATGAGGAACCGGAAATAGGTCTTCCAAGAAAGCCTTTCTCACGCGCCTGATCTATTGCATGCTGAAGTCTTTCAATAGCACGCCTGAATTCCCCTCTCACATAGATGTATCCGACAGATGCGCCTGTAGCATAACCGCATATAATCATGCCCTCAAGAAGCATATGGGGATTACCTTCCATAAGAATACGATCTTTATATGTGCCGGGTTCTCCTTCATCGGCATTACATATAATGTACTTCTGCATATCTCCTTTAGGCATGAATGACCATTTGACGCCTGCAGGGAATCCTGCGCCCCCTCTTCCTCTTAGTCCCGAAATTTTCACAATATTTATCACATCGTCAGGGGAATATTCTTTTATTGCCTTTTTGAGTGCGCTGTATCCACCATTCTTAATAAAGCTGTCGATACTCAGCGGGTCGACCTTGCCGATCATTCTTAGCAGCCGTTTGGTTTGTCTGTCATCATCGATGATACATGATGCTGCTTCAACCTCCAGCCCACAGGATTCTCCAAAAAATGGCGTTTTCTTTCTGTAATCCTTGAATATCTCTCCCATTCTCTCTTCAGTGAGATTTCCATGGAGATCGTAATTTATCATCATGGCAGGGGCTACAGAACAAACCCCGAGACATTCACATTTTTCAAGGTAAAACATTCCGTCAGATGTTGCCTCGCCCGGTTTAATGCCAAGATACTTTTCAATATAGTCAAAAACAGTTCTTGCCCCCATTACATGACATGGGCCTGATTTACAAACCCGTACTATAAAACGTGCCCTGGGATTTGTTTTGAACATACCGTAAAATCCTAGAAAACCTGCTACAGCGCTCTTCGGGATATTCATTAAATCGGCAACTTCTTTTAATACGCTTACATCAAGCTGATTGTTGCCGGATAAATGCTCAAGATCCCGCAGTATATACATGAGGTGCTCTCTTGCATTTCCTCTGTTCTCTATTACATTTTTAATTTCTGTAGTTGTTATCATCTCTATCACCGCCTTTACATGTATATTTTTTCAATCTTGCATGCACATACCTTATATTCCGGTATCTTGCAGGTAGGATCAAGGGCGTCTATGGTTAACTTATTCGCAGCTGCTTCATAGAAGTGAAAGGGGATAAAAACAGTATTCGGCTTTATTTTTCCTGTCACCTTTGCCTTTATCCTTATGCTGCCGCGTCTTGAAGAGACTGAAATGATCTCGCCGTCTGTAATATTATAGTTTTCTGCATCATTAGGGTTCATCTCAACAAACCCTTCCGGTACTATTTCATCAAGTATTCTTGAGTTCCTCGTCATTGTGCCTGTGTGGAAATGTTCAAGTAAACGGCCGGTGGTTAGTATCACAGGATATTCCGGATCGGTTTCTTCTGCAGGGGGTGTATAATCAATAGCTGTGAAAAGGCCCAGCCCTCGTGAAAATTTATCTTTATGGAGAAACTGCGTTCCAGGATGTTCAACAGTAGGACACGGCCATTGTATCAGTTCCTTTTCGATTCTTTCATATGTGATTCCGGCATAAGAAGGCGTTACCTTTCTGATCTCCTCAAAAATGTCCTCTGCTTTTAAATAGTTCCATTTGGCGCCCATTCGGTTTGCCAACTGTGTAATAATCCACCAATCGTCCTTTGCATCTCCTGGCGGCGGAAGTACCTTGTGCATAGGCTGCACCCTTCTTTCTGTGTTGCTTGCCGTACCCTCTTTTTCAATAAAAGCACATGCCGGGAATACCACATCAGCGTATTGAGCGGTTTCAGTAAGAAAAATATCCTGGACAACAAAGAACTCAAGCGATTCAATGGCCTCTATAACATGGTGCTGATTCGGGTCGGACATGATGGGGTTTTCGCCCATGAGGTAAACAGCCTTCAGATTTCCTTCTATAGCAGCGTTAAACATTTCCACAATTGTCAGCCCTGGTTTGAGAGATAAACCTGTCGCATCCCAGAAATTTTCAAATTTCGCCTTATTATCTTCATTGGCAACAGGTTGATATGCCGGATACACCGCATTGAGAGCGCCCATATCACATGCACCCTGAACATTGTTCTGTCCGCGTAGCGGATTGACTCCTCCGCCTGGAACACCCATGTTGCCGAGCAACATCTGGAGGTTTGCCGTAGACTTTACGCCATTGACACCTGAGATGAACTGGGTAATGCCCATGGAATAATAAAGGGCCATAGGTTTTAAATTAGCCATAAGATGAGCAGCACTTACAATATCTTCTGGATTATCAATCCCGCAAATCTCTGCAACATATTCCGGGGTATATTTCTCAAGCGCTGCAGCCATTGCGTCAAAACCTTCGCAACGTGTTTCAATAAATTCCTTATCAAAAAGCTCTTCCTTAATTAACACGTGCATAAAACCGTTAAGAATAGCTATATTCGTACCCGGCTTGATTTGAAAATAATAATCTGCATATCTTGAAAGCTCAATCCTACGAGGATCAGCTACAATCAGTTTTTTGCCTTGATTGATTACTTCTTTTTTTATCATTGAACCAAGAACAGGATGGTTTTCTGTTGTGTTTGATCCTATCACAAGAAATCCTTCGGAAAGTGGTGTTTCACGGATAGAGTTTGTCATCGCTCCTGAACCGAACACTGCCGCCAGACCGGCGACGGTGGAACTGTGTCAGAGCCGGGCGCAGTGGTCTACATTATTCGTACCTATCATTGCCCTCATGAATTTTTGCATAAGATAATTTTCTTCATTCGTACATTTCGCAGATGACAATGCTGCAAGAGAATCGGGGCCACTCTTTTCTTTTATTTCAGTGAATTTGCTTGCAACCAGGTCAAGGGCTTCGTCCCAGCTTGCTTCTTCAAGCTTGCCATTTTTCTTTATAAGCGGTTTTGTAAGCCGTTTGGGGCTCTGGACAAAGTCAAATCCGAACCTCCCCTTTACGCACAAATGCCCCTTGTTCGGGCCGTCCTCGTTCCCCATGGTCTTAACCAGCAGACCTTCCTTGTTTTTATAGAAATCTATTTTGCAGCCTACCCCGCAATATATGCAGATGCTTGACTCTTTTGTAAGTTCCCATGCATGGCCTTTGCCAAGAACTGTCTGAAATGAAAGGGCTCCTGTGGGACACAACTGGACACACGTTCCACACTTCACGCATTCTGAGTCGCCGATCTTTTCAAAAAGACCTGATGTAAGATGGGTGTGACTTCCTCTATCGGTAAAATCCCATACATTGGAAAGTTGAATTTCTTTACAGGCTTTTACACATCTCCCGCATAAAACACACCTGTTTTCATTTCTCTTTAAGCCTTCACTTGATTCGTAGTCTATTTCCCTTGCACGTTTCGGATATTCGTAAGCAGTCTGCTGTATATCGTATTTATAAACAAGAGCCTGTAGCTCACACTCACCATTTGCATCACAGTAAAGACAGTTGTGGTCCCCTTCTGCAAGGAGCAATTCCAGAATACCCCTTCTTATTTGTATGATCTCCTCGTCTTCCGTAACAACCTTTATGCCTTCCATGACAGGTTCTGTACAGGCCGTTTTAAGCATCACATCATTTACTTTAACAATACACATTCGACATGCACCTGTCTTGCTTACTCTTGGATGATAACAAAGATAAGGGATGTCAACTCCGTTCATAAGGGCTGCTTCAAGAATTGTCTGCCCTTTCCTGGCGTTTACTTCACGTCCGTTGAATGACAATTTTATTTCATCCATATTAAGTACTCCTTTTTGCTTTTAATTGATCACAAAAAAATTAAACAGAAATCAAATTTGGTTAAACTTAATGCAAAAATATCATTAAATATTTGGTATTTTTCTGCCATATACAAATTAAAATGTCAAATGAAATAATTCACATTCATTATAGTGAACATATTCCAATTATCATAGATAATTTAGCGTATAATATTAATTTTTATTATTATTGATAGCGTTTTATTGTTTATAATAGTGAATATCATTATTGGCATCTTGCAAAAAAATATGAATTTAATACATATTGACATCAAATTAAAAATAAACTAATATCATTGCCAGCAATAGACGACTTTTATGGTAATTATAACCGATTGTTATTTTTTTCATATGCGCAGCCGTTTAAACCTACGTCCTGTTTTTACTTCAGTTATAAATGTTCATTTCAAATCAAACAACCAAAAGTAAAGGAGGTAAACGACCATGTGGCAGTTGAGGAATGATGAAGAAGCACGGGTTGAAGCCGCAGTAAAACAGGTTCTCCCCCCTTGTCAGGTCAAATGTCCCATTAAAGAGGGCATACAGAGAACAAATGTAATGATCTCTCTTCTGCCTGATGATCCGGAAAAAGCACGTGAAGGAGTGATCCAGATCGGGGACTATCTGTATGACAGAAACCCTTTATTTACCGTATGCGGATACATATGCGGCATCTGCGAACGGGAATGTAATTACAAAACAAAGGGCGGATCAATTAAAAGGAGATTGCTGAAGAGATTTCTTTCCGATTACTACACACCATATCTGCCTGAAAAACCATCTGTAAACATTGACAGCAAAAAAGCCAAGGTTGCTATTGTTGGCGGTGGTCCAGGAGGTTTGCTCTGTGCCTGGGAATTAGGTAAGAAAGGTTATGATGTAACAATCTTCGATAACAATCCGAAATTGGGCGGTGCGGTAAGGTACATTCCGAAATACCGCTTGCCTGAGAATGTCCTTGATGCTGCCGTAGACAACCTTGTAAGAATCGGCGGGATTAATGTTGAAAAGATTAAACTGGACGGGAGTGATCCGGTTGCTCAATTAAAAGAAAAGGGATTTAAAGCCTTTTTCATTGCCACAGGGACACCATACCCGCGTCCGCTTACCCTCGGCATAAAACCTGTGGATTGGCAGGGACTGGAAAATGTGGATTACGGCCTCACCTTTCTTGATCAGGCAGGGAAAAACGAGCTTCCATCAGATTACTATAAAGATAAGAGAGTTATTGTAATAGGCGGAGGCAATGTTGCTTTTGACGCTGCAAGAACTGCATACAGAATGGGTGGAAAGGTAACAATGGTCTGTCTTGAGACCTGGGATAAAAAGCACAAAGACGGTATTCCGGCAGACGCTGAAGAGATAGAAGGCGCCCATCAGGAAGGCATCAGGATAGTCTATTCAAGGGGTGTCAAAAAGGTGGTAGGAGAAAACGGTAAATTTACAAAGGTGGACTGTCCGAAATGTACAAGTGTCTTTGATGAAAAGGGCTTTAATCCCAAATTTGATACATCGGACAGTATGGAGATTGAAGGAGACGTGCTTCTGATTACCATAGGACAGGCATGGGACAGGTCATTCCTTCAGTCAGCCGGTCTCTTTGATGAAAACGGCAGGCTTGCTGTTGACCCTGTAACTCACCAGAGCTTGCTGAAAAAAGAAGTATTTCTTGGCGGAGATGTCAGAAGGGTTGGTTTTATGGTGGACGCAATGGCTGAAGGCAGGCAGGCGGCAGATTCTATTGATAAATATCTGAGGGGCCTCGGGCTGCAGCGCTGGATAGTAAGGTATGAAGGGAGTGAAGCCCCACTGCGTGCAACCTATAAGCCTGAACCGGCAGCGAAATGGACCTCTCCGGACAAACGTATGAATTTTGATGTTTTCGAGAAAGGATTTACCATTGACGAGGCAATCAAAGAGGCGCGCAGATGTCTCGAATGCGGTCCCTGCATTTCCTGTAAGGCCTGCGTATCGACAGGCATACAGCCTGAACTGCCTGCCGTAAAAATAGAAGAAAATCTTTGCAGCGGCTGCGGTATCTGTGTAGCAGCCTGCAACTACAACACTGCTCACCTGACTGAGACAGAGCAGTTTTTTGAAGGCAGGGTGATAGGAACAAAGAGGATCTCTTATACTGACCCTGTTCTTTGCAAGGCTTGCGGCATGTGTGTGTCAGCATGTCCATCAGGGGCAAGAAGCCTTGTACCCGATGTTTCTATTGAGAAGCAGAAGGCTGATTACGAGTCCGGTGTCGTCTGCTTTTATTGCAAATTCGGCTGGGGATACACCTTTGATCAGGAAAAAATGGAAAAGATAAACAAAATGATACCTGTTGTATGTATCGGAAAAGTTGATGCAACCGATATACTCAATGCCTTTAACAAAGGTGCTGACGGTGTTCTCCTTCTTGGATGCCCTGACGGTGACTGTCATTTCCAGGACGGGAACCAGGAAGCAAAAAAGAGGATTTATCTTCTCCACTCAATATTGGAATCTTTCGGTATTGAAAAGGAAAGACTGGAGGTAATTACCGGCATTGACCCGCAGGCGGAAAGAGTGCTGGGTATTGTGCGCGGCATGGCAGACAGAATAGAAGGTCTTGGACCGAAAACAAGTGTAGGAGGATGAAAATGGCAGATAAACCTAAATTAGCGATATGTTGGTTCGGCGGATGCGGCGGATGCGATGAGGCTATCGTTGACCTGAATGAAGATATCCTCAAGGTGACAAACGCCTTTGATTTAGTCCTCTGGCCTGTTGCGCTCGACTTTAAATATCATCATATCGAGGCAATGGAAGATAAAGAAATCACTTTGAGCATCATAAACGGCTCGGTAAGAAACTCGGAACATGAGGAAATGGCCCACCTTTTGAGAAAGAAATCCAAGCTTATACTTTCCTTCGGCGCCTGTGCATGTTTTGGAGGAACGCCCGGCATGGCAAACTTAAGGAGTAAGGAAGATATCTTTCAGTGGGTTTATGAAGATGCACCGACAATTGTTAACCCCAAACACAATGTTCCACAGCCTGTTTCAAACACGACCGGTTATGAATTAACACTCCCGGAATTTTACACACAGGTGTATCCATTGAATCAGATAATAGATGTTGATTATTATCTTCCCGGATGTCCACCGCCGCCAAACCTGATATATAATGCAGTAAGCGCTGCGATAGCAGGGGATCTGCCGCCGAAGGGCTCAACTCTGGCACCTGAAAGGGCATTATGTGATCTTTGCGAAAGGAACAAAACAAAACCTGATCGCCTTGCCATATCTCAGATCAAGAGGATACATGAAATTGAAGCCGACCCTGAAAAATGCTTTCTTGCTCAGGGGGTAGTCTGTACAGGGCCTGCAACGCGGTCGGGATGCGGGGAAACCTGCATAAAAACAAACATCCCTTGCAGAGGTTGTTTTGGACCTGTTGAAGGTATTGCAGACATGGGCGCAAAATATCTCTCGGCCTTTGCTTCAATAATAGAAGCAGATACGGAGGAAGACAGGAAGAAGCTCACTGAAAGCCTGGACGATCCTACCGGTTATTTCTACCGTTTCACAACTGCATCTTCTCTCTTGAAAAAGAGAAGAGATGCATCAAAGAAATCATGAGGTGCAAAAATGGCTAATAAGATAACGATAAATCCGGTAACAAGATTAGAAGGACACGGTAAGATAGATATTTTTCTTAACGACAACGGGGATGTTGCAGATGCATATTTCCAGGTAACAGAGTTAAGAGGTTTTGAAAGATTCTGTATCGGAAGACCTGCCGAGGAGATGCCGAGGATAGTGCCGAATATATGCGGCGTCTGTCCTACACCCCATAATATGGCATCCACTAAGGCCCTTGATTATATTTACGGCGTAGCCCCCACCCCTACGGCAAAACTTGTGAGAAAACTGCAGTATAATGCTAATTTTATAGAGGACCATTATATCCATTTCTTTTTCCTTGCCGGTCCTGATTTTGTAGTAGGGCCTGATGCCAACCCCGCAGAGAGGAATATCCTGGGAGTAATCAATAAAGTCGGTCTGGATATAGGGAAAAAGGTTATTGAAGTAAGAAAAAAGACGCGGGAGATCATAAAACTTATTGCCAGCAAACCCGCACATCCCGAAGGCGGACTACCGGGAGGTGTTCCAAGGGGCATAACAGAGGAAGAGAGAAAAACTATACGGAAGACTGCAGATTTGTCTGTTGAATTTGCTCAGTTTGCCATGCAGCTATTTAAAGATACTGTGCTCAAGAATAAGGGTTATTTGGATCTTGTCTTAAGTGATGCCTATAATTTGAAGACATACTATATGGCGCTTGTAGATGATACCAAGAAGGTCAACTTTTATGAAGGAAAGCTGAGAGTAATCGATCCATCCGGAAATGAAACAGCTTTTTTTCACCCGAATGACTATGTTGATTATATCGGCGAATGGGTTGAACCATGGACATACATAAGATTGACGCACCTTAAGAAGCTTGGATGGAAGGGGCTTATCGAAGGCGATGATACCTCCCTTTACCGTGTCGGTCCGCTTGCAAGGTACAATGTTTGCGAAGGCATGGCAACACCTCTTGCGCAGAAAGAATACGAACAGATGGTGGAAACGCTGGGTAAACCTTCTCACCATACGCTGGCATATCACTGGATGAGATTGATCGAAGCTCTCCAGGCAGCAGAAGATTTACAGAATATCGCAGACGATCCTTTGCTTACCAGCAAAGACATCCGCAACATGAATTTTCAGTTTACAGGAAAAGGTGTAGGTTGTGTTGAAGCATGCAGAGGCGTATTGATTCATGATTATGAAACCGATGACAATGGATTAATAAGGAAAGTAAACCTTATAGTTGCCACCCAGCACAATGCGGCCCCTATCGGCCTGTCTGTAAAAAAGGCTGCTCAGGCATTCATTAAAGGCGGCGAAGTAAAGGAAGGTATGCTCAATATGGCTGAAATGGCATTCAGAGCATATGATCCATGTCTCGGATGCGCAACACATACATTGCCGGGTAAGATGCCTTTGGTAATTGATATCAGAGACCCTGAGGGGAATATAATCAAGACAATTTCGAGATAAAAGGTTGAACAGTCTTTACTGCCGGACGTTTTAAACCGGCAGTAAAGAATTCAAATATTACCGGATGTAATCATTACAATGAAAAAAAAGACACTGATAATAGGATTGGGTAACACTATACTCAGCGACGACGGTGCAGGTATACTGGCAGCCCGGGAGATTGCGAAGCAATGCCGTGAATTGTCCGGCATAGACATAGTTGAAGCAAGTCTGGGCGGCATTGGACTTCTTGATCTCATGGTGGGATACAAAAAAGTGATTATAGTTGATTCAATAAAAACCGCTGACGGCAAACCGGGTGAGATTTATAAAATTGACCTGGAAGACCTGGGGGATATTACATACCCTTGCGGCCCACATTTTCTTGATGTAAGAACAGCAGTTGAACTTGGCAATAAATTTGGTTATGAAATGCCGGAAAAAATAGAAATCTACGCTATTGAAATCAAAGACAATACAACCTTCAGCGAAATCCTGAGCCCTGAAGTAGAAAAGGCACTTCCCGACCTTGTCAATCAAATCATTACAGACCAGGGACTGATGAATTAAATTTTTTGAACAAACAGTTAAAATTGTAATAGAATACAGCATGCAATATTCAGGTGCTGCCATTGCATGAAAAACTGTTTCGCAGAATGAATATGTACAAGCTTTTACAAAGAGAAAACAGGGAGAGGGGAGAAAAGAAATGAAAATGGAAAAATTTGCCCCCTTCTTTATCCAGGATTCACATAATCATATATATGAATCCTGGTTGAGTGGGCAGCGGCATGTCGGGGATTTTGCAGATGTGGATGGGCTGTAAGTCTTGCAGGCCGTAATCGTACTGAATGTACGCTGGAGGATCGCAAGGCGAAGCAGACCGCCAAAGATGGACATTCCCGAAGATGCCGCTGACCGACCAAGAAGAAACCATAAGAAATAAAAGAAACTGCCTGCAAGGAGGACAAAAATGAAAATTACCAATCTCGCAGAAACGGAGAAAATTAAGCTTGTCATGGAAGGTGCACATAATGCCTATAAGCAAATCCCCATATCTAAACAGGACGGTTCACCGAATTTTGTCTTCCGGGTTTTTACGATTGAACCTGATGGGCATACTCCCTATCACCAGCATCCATCTGAACATCTTAATTATGTCATCGAAGGGAAGGGCGCTGTTGTAATTGAAGGCAAAGAAGAAAAGCCCGTAAAAAAAGGTGATTTTGTTCTTGTTATGCCAGGAGAAATTCATCAGTACATGAATAAATCAAAAGACAAACCGCTTATTCTGATCTGTGCGGTTCCCAAGGAATACGAATAGTAAGGCGAAGGGCGAATTCGCCCCCTCCCCCCTCTGGTTCTTCAGGCAAAATATCCTGACAAAGGGTACAATCTGGATGGGGTGATGAGTGAGTTGGTGAATATCCAAAGGAGACCCGAAGACGTATCGAAGGAAATTGCATTCACTGTGAATGCAATTTCTCAAATCTCTGTAAAGTCTTATCCTACCTTATTCCGCACGATATCACTTCTAAAACTGGTTCCTAAAATTCAGGACGTAATTTTCAGTGGAAAACTCCCTGTTTCCCAGGGATATCTCTTTGCCGCTAACCTTGGAAGTCCTGACTTTTTTACCATATTTGATGAAATAATGGAGAAACCTGTAACTAATGTTAAATTAGAGAAAATGCTTACTGCATACAAAAAAGCCAAACCGAAACCAACATCTAAACCTATGCCTATTAAAAAGAAGGTTGCTGTCTTACAAAATGCAAAATCATACTTTGAGAAAAAGACCGGGATGTATGCGAAATCAGATATTCAGACATTTCTTGATGAACTGAGGGTTTTAGTCTCATTCATAGAAAAGCAGGTTGAAACAGCCCCGGAGATTGTATCGGTGAAACAACCGGATAAAAACCCTGTTC
>JAPLKB010000041.1 GCA_026388275.1 Pseudomonadota bacterium | reverse complement strand
ACCACAAACTCACTAGACGGTTGCTTTGCGTACCTCAAGGAGTTGGTGAGAGTTCACCGGGGATCAAATAAAAGTCTCAAGAGCAAGATCATTGAAGAGGTTTTATGGAGATAAAAAAGCCCTAAAAAATCGTATTAAGCCACAAATTACAATATTTTATTAACTTGTCCTACAAGAATTGTCGTACTTATCCTACATACAAAAAATATAAAATGTATTACATTGTTAAATTAATGGGGTGGTCAAACCATTTGTGAGAATGGGACGGAAGGCTAAGGGGTCTCGAATTAAAGCGAGACAGTCGGGTTGCCATATAAAGAATCAACTTTACATTATTGATCGAAAACCCTGCATTGAAGGCTAAGAGGCAATAGAGTGTGATTTTAAAATTTATGAATAAGGAGGTGCCGGAAGAGATATGTTGCCTGATTATACTTTATGTAAATTTCAGGATATCAACATAATTCTATATTATCCTACACAATTTGTATTACTTATCCTACAGACAAAAGATAAAATATGTTATACAAAGTTATTAGTTGAAGTTGAAAAGTAGTTTTAGTATTTGGCGGGGCATGAATTCACAAGGAGGGTAAATGAAATTCAAATCATTAAAGTTAACGGCAGTGATTTTATCCATATGTTTCTTAAGTTTCTTTGCAGCAAACAATGCGTTGGCAGCCTATGCTTATTCAGGAGCTAAAGTATACGGCATAAGTATAATTAAAATGTCCGGTACAGGGTCTTTGGTAATCTCTTCACCATCATACGTAAGTAATTATGCTCAAGCAAATGAAAATGAATCAAATATTGATTATAATGCAAACGCTACATCAAGTACGGCAAGTGCACTATCAAAAATTTATGTTGATCCTGGAGATCCTGCTCATAGATATGGTATTCAAAGTGTACAAAATACTAATACCATAATGGAAGGTTATAGCAATATAGATGATTTTCATAATGGAGAGGCTTCATCAAGTTCAAACGGTGGAATACAATGGAACTTTACACAGAATGGTGGAAATGCCAGATATATTGTCAGGGTATATGCTGATCTATGGACAAGTGGTTCAGCAGAATGCCATCCTGGAGCATATGCTGATGGAAATGCGTACGTAGATGTTTATTTGACAGGCGGAACCTTAAAAGAAGGTGGAGGCTCTCTTTGGGCATATAATGAGGTCGAATACCCCGAATATTGGGGTGCCCCCGTTACAACTCGCTTATTTCAAAATACGATGTCTTTAACAGCAGGTCAAGAAGGTACTTTAAGTATATATTTCGAATCCTACGGTGATGCAGCCTGCCCTGTTCCACTTCCGGCTTCATTTTTACTTCTTGCGCCCGGACTTATCGGTCTTGCAGGATTGAGGAAAAGGATCAACAAATAAGCATCGTTAACATTCACAAAGTACAAAGGCAGGGTTTTTTAGACCCTGCCTTTTTTTATCAGATAATTCCATATTTTCTATTAAATAAGTAATCGGAATCGAGCTGTCCTAAGCAAACCGTCGTGAAACGCGGAAGCCCGGCTTTAATAAACGCAAGACAAGCGGGAAAAGAGGTTTGGTTGCGATAGCCACAGGAGCTCCATCCCAAGTGCCCCGGAATCAGTTCTTGACACTTAAAATTGTACTCACTAACCTGTCTAAGTTCTTACGTAGTGTCTTGTCCGATGTCATTGCCTCTTCAAATTTTTCACATACCGGGCTGACCCTTATATTTTCTGCACGTCATCGATAGGCAAATCAATTTTCCGAGCTGCCAATAAACCGGTAAATTGCCGCTCCAAGCAGACCGCCAACGATTGGTGCCACCCAGAAAAGCCATAGCTGGGCAAGAGCCCAATCTCCGACAAACAAAGCGACACCCGTGCTCCGGGCGGGGTTTACTGAAGTATTGGTCACCGGAATGCTTATCAAGTGAATCAGTGTTAGGCCCAAGCCAATTGCGATGGGCGCGAAACCTTGCGGCGCACGTTGGTCGGTTGATCCGAGAATAATGAGTAAGAACATCATGGTCATTACTACTTCAGTAATTAACGATGCCAGTAAGGAGTATCCGCCAGGCGAATGAGCACCATAACCATTTGAAGCAAAGCCAGCGGATACATCAAAACCAGCCTTACCGGTCGCGATGAGATAGAGAACGCCGCCCGCTACAACCGCACCTAAAACCTGCGCAACGATGTAAGGCAATAGCTGGTTTGCCGGAAAACGACCACCTGCCCAGAGCCCGACAGAAACAGCCGGATTGAGGTGACAGCCGGATATGTGCCCAATGGCGAAGGCCATAGTCAGTACGGTCAGACCGAAGGCCAGTGCAACGCCAAGCAGACCGATGCCTACGTTAGGAAACGCAGCGGCCAGTATTGCACTGCCGCACCCGCCAAGAACGAGCCAGAATGTCCCTAAAAACTCTGCACCATACTTTTTCATGTTTCCCTCCTTTTAGTATCTATGTATTAATACAAAAGTGTTGCCTATGTTTCCAGGGTAATCCGTTACCCATGTCCCCGTTTGGTCATAGGTTAATATACCTTTCCATCAATAAGAACATGCTCGACAGTAAAAAAGGCCGAGGATGCATTCAGATTTACGAATCTTGCTTCGTCTTCAACAAACATCGCGCGTAGTTTTTGACCTTCCGGTGAATTGATGGCTGCGAGAAAATCTTCTTCCGACTGCCACCATATCTCGCCAACCCCATCATATGCCTCCGATGTCCCCCTGGATTTCATGATATTCTCATTTAACGGCGAATCGATAGTGTGACTCTGTACGTAACGTACTGCCCTGTATGTATCTGCGAATTTCTTGAATAAGAGGCCATGATGATTTAACCAATAGTCTTGAAACTCAGCCCGTGACATATTCGTGCAACGCTTTGCACAAAAAACAAATTTAATCATGTATTCATCTCCTTATTTATGGCCCAATAACATACTCAAGACAAAAAACCCTCAAAATGTTGTTTTTTTGAAGATAAATCAATTTTATTATTGGTATTTGCTGATATTACATGACAAAGAGGAACATAACTTTTTATAGGATATTTAGCCGAGGTGGTTCTAAAGAATATCGTGATGGAATTTTTTGATCTGTTTCTTGTCTTTATGAATGCAAAGATATCTGTTTCTGAGAACATCAATTCCCTGCCTATAAATTCATTATCATCCAATTTTGTTTCTACTGCAAGCAGAAAATGTTTTGAAGTTTCCTGCATAATTATCTAAAGGCATCTTGCAGTAACCAACAGGATATTGTGTTATATTTAAAAGAGGCAAAATATTTTTAATGAGGATTTTTTAGATGGTTATCAAAAAGCATCAACACCGAAATGTTGTATTGATTTATAACTTTATATGATGAGAAAATAAGTAAATAATTATTCTGGAGGATTTAGCTCGGAGGAGATATAGATGATCATCGGCGTGTTGAAAGAGATAAAGGAAGGGGAAAATAGGATTGCATTAACACCGGCAGGGGCAGATGCGCTTGTCCGTGATGGAAACAGTGTCCTTGTAGAAAGTAAGGCAGGAGTAAGAAGCGGGTTGACAGATGAAGAATATGTATTGACAGGCGCGGAAGTTGTTACTGCTCTGGAGATCTACAACCGCGCAGAGCTTATTATTAAGGTAAAGGAGCCTCTTGAGACAGAATGGCCTGAGTTCAAAGACGGGCAGATTTTATTTACATATCTCCATCTTGCTTCGTCTGAAAAGCTTACAAAGGGTCTGCTGAGAAGCGGCATAACCGGGGTCGCCTATGAAACAGTCCAGGATGCAACAGGGAGGTTGCCTCTTTTAATACCTATGAGTGAGGTCGCGGGACGTATGTCTGTTCAGGCTGCCATGAGGCTACTGGAAACAGATTATGGTGGAAGAGGGATATTAATGAGCGGCGTGCCAGGTGTTCCTCCGGCAGAGGTTGTCATTCTGGGCGGCGGGGTAGTGGGCCTTAATGCTGCAAAAATTGCTGCAGGTCTCGGCGCCCATGTGACAATTCTTGATGTAAATCATGACAGACTAAAATATATAGATGATATCCTGCATGGAACCGTAACAACGATTTACTCGAATCCGTATACTGTCAATCATGCAATCGTATATGCCGATGTCCTGATAGGCGCTGTACTGGTGACAGGTGCCCGCGCACCTTTGCTTGTAACGGACAAGATGGTTTCAAGAATGAAAACAGGTTCTGTAATAGTGGATGTTTCAATAGATCAGGGCGGCTGCGTTGAGACAATCCATGTGACAACACATGCAGAGCCGGCATATAAAGTCCATGATGTTATCCATTATGGCGTGCCGAATATCCCTGCTGCCGTGCCGAGGACCTCAACCTATGCCCTTACAAATGCGACTCTCCCGTATATAAGAACAATTGCACTGAAGGGATTAAAAATGGCAGCACAGGAAGATGCATCTCTGGCGGGCGGGATAAACCTTGCAAAGGGTATATTAGCTCACAGTGCGGTTGCAGAGTCTTTTGGTATGGATTGGAAACCCTGGTATGATCTGATTTAAAAAACAGGATATTTTTCTTTGTAATTTTTACAATTAGCTATACAATATTTACTGCAAATTAAATTGATCCTGACTTAAATAATACTTTACGGAGGAGTGGACGTGGATGATGTTAAGGTAACAAAGGAAGAACTTATAGAAAAGGCTAAAAAACCGGCACAGGATGCCATGAAGATGCATCCTTATTACAAAGGTAAAATAGAAGTGGTACCAAAATGTGTTATCAGAGATATAAATGATTTTGCAATATGGTATACACCGGGGGTGGCAGAACCATGCAAAGAGATTCACAAAAACCCTGAAATGGTATTCGAATATACAAACAAAGCTAATATGGTTGGAATCGTTACGGACGGTACAAGAGTGCTCGGACTTGGAGATATCGGACCAATGGCAGGCCTTCCGGTTATGGAAGGAAAAGCCTTGATATTCAAATATCTTGGCGGTGTCGATGCTTTCCCCATCTGTCTCGATACAAAAGACCCTGATGAAATCATAAAAACCGTAAAATATATATCCCCTTCCTTCGGTGGAATAAACCTCGAAGATATTGAGAATCCAAAATGCTTCTATATACTTGAAAGACTGAGAGCTGAAGCGCCGATACCTGTATGGCACGATGACCAGCAGGGAACGGCGGCGGTTACACTCGCCGGGCTTATTAATGCCTTAAAGATCGTAAAGAAGAAGATTCAGGACGTAAAGATTACCATGGTAGGCATAGGGGCAGCTAATGTTTGTATTACGAAGATGATAATAAAGGCAGGAGCAAACCCTAAAAAATTTATTGTTGTTGACAGTAAAGGCATACTTAACAGGAAAAGGGATGATATAAAACCAACCCATAAAGAAAAAATGGAACTCTGCCGGATAACTAATGGTGAGAACCGAGCTGGAGACATAGAAGAAGCGATTAAAGGTCAGGATGTTTTGATAGCCCTTTCACAACCTGGGCCTGATACGATTAAGAAGGAATGGATAGCAAAAATGGCAGACAATGCAATTGTGTTTGTATGCGCTAACCCTATACCGGAGATATGGCCATGGGAAGCAAAAGAAGCCGGTGCGAGGATTGTTGCCACCGGCAGAAGCGATTTTCCGAATCAGGTGAATAATTCTGTCGGCTTCCCTGCCATATTTAGAGGCACCCTCGATGTGATGGCCAGAACAATAACCGATGAAATGTGCATTGCTGCGGCCTACGAGCTTGCCAAATGCGCAGAAGATAAAGGATTACGCGAAGATTACCTCCTGCCAACTATGGATGAATGGGAAGTGTTCCCGAGAGAAGCGGTTGCAGTGGCAAAAAAGGCAATGGAGCAGGGAGTGGCAAGATTGAAATTAAGCGAAAAAGAATTGTTTAATATGGCTGAAACAAAGATAAGAAGAGCCCGGGAGCAAGTCGGGCTGATGATGGAAAAAGGAATAATTGCGCCATACATAGAATAGCAAAAAATATCATAGGAATACCTCCGTATAGCTTTCTTAGCAAGCACGGCTTGCGAGAAGGGGAGGCTCCGACAGCTTAGCTGGCGGAGGGGGCGACGTGAGCCCAGGTAATGGAAAAAGGAATAATTGCACCATATATAGAATAGTGAATAGTGAATAGTGAAAAAGGCAAAGGCAAATACTAACGACTATTCACTGCAGTTAAGTAAATGGAGTATATATGAGAGAGATTCATACAGATGATATTGTATCTGCCTTGGAAAGATTGTTCATAGATGCAAATATAAATTTAACGGATGATGTCTGTAAGGCTCTTAAAAAAGCAGCAGAAATTGAGGAATCTCAAATAGGCAGAGATGTGATCCGGGAACTTATCAATAATGCCAACCTTGCTGGAAGCGAAAAAATACCTATCTGTCAGGATACCGGACTTGCTGTGACATTTATGGAAATAGGGCAGGATGTGCATATAATCGGAGACGTCCTTGAAGATGCGGTGAATGAAGGTGTGAGAAGGGCATATAAGAATGGATATTTACGAAAGTCCTGCTGCGAACCCTTTACCCGGAAAAATACCAATGATAACACCCCGGCTATCCTGCATGTAAAGATTGTACCTGGAGACCGTATAAAGATTGTTGTGCTTCCGAAGGGCGGCGGCAGTGAGAACTACAGCGAAGTTAGGATGCTTATTCCGTCGGAAGGAAAAGAGGGTGTAAAAGCTTTTGTTCTGGAGATGGTAAACAAAGGCGGGCCCAATCCATGTCCGCCGATTATTGTAGGTGTTGGGATAGGGGGCAACTTCGAGACATCTGCACTCCTTTCAAAGGAAGCTCTGATGATTCCTGTTGGTGTGCGGAATGATGATCTATCCATTGCATCCTTTGAGACCGAGATTCTTGAGGAAATCAACAAAACCGGCATTGGGCCTCAAGGTTATGGGGGTACGGTTACAGCTCTTGATGTCCATATAAAGATGCTGCCCTGTCATATTGCATCATTCCCTGTGGCAGTGAATATCCAGTGTTATGCACACAGGGTCAGGGGGGCTATAATTTAAAATGAAGAAAACTAAGAGTTTGGAATGTTAATTTACAGCTTCTCAATTTCAAAAATTCTCATTTTTAAAAGCAACAAAAGGGGTAATAGATGGAGATAAGCCGTATTACGACACCTTTATCTGAAGGCGTGATTGAAAAACTGAAAGCAGGAGAAAAGGTTTTTTTAAACGGGTATATATATACTGCACGTGATGCTGCACATAAGAGATTTGTTGAAGCCTTAATAAAGGGTGAGAACCTCCCGATTGAGATAAAGGATCAGATTATCTATTATTGCGGTCCTTCTCCTGCATCTCCTGGGAAAGTGATAGGCGCTTGTGGTCCCACTACAAGCTCAAGGATGGATGCATATGCACCGATGCTAATATCTATGGGACTCAAAGGGATGATCGGAAAGGGAAGGAGGTCACAGGCGGTAAAAGATGCTATCAGGCAATACAAAAGCATTTATTTTGGAGCAACAGGTGGTGCAGGAGCTCTTCTTTCCAAATGTGTTTTGTCTTCCGTGGTTATGGCTTATGAAGAGCTTGGACCTGAAGCTGTCAGGAGGCTGGAAGTTAAGGATTTGCCGCTATTTGTAATAAACGATATACATGGTAATGACTTATATGATGCAGGAATAAAAAAATATAAAAGATAAATTTCCATGGTTTATGTCCTTGGGCATCTGTTTAGCTCGCACGGCGAGCAAGAAGGGGAGGCTCCACGCACTTCGTTCGTGGAGGGGGCGACGCAAGCCCCTTTTAATTGTTTCCCAGATTTACTTTGACTTTTAAAAGTAAATGTTTTAAAAGAAAAAAAATCAAAAAAGAGGTTACGGAATGGGTAAGATACGCATCGGAATTGTTGGAGTCGGCAACTGCGCTAGTGCTCTTATACAGGGTCTTAGTTATTACTCAAAGAAAAGAGATGAACTTATAGGTCTTATGCATTTCGAGATCTGCGGTTACAAAGCTGAAGATATAGAAGTTGTTGCAGCATTTGACATTGACAAAAGAAAAGTCGGCAAATCCCTTAAAGATGCAATATTTGCTTTACCGAATTGTACAAAGCTTATCGACAGGGATATTATTCAACCGGATGTAACCGTTTCTATGGGACATGTATTGGATGGCGTTTCTCCGCATATGAAGGATTATCCTGAAAACAGGATTTTTCTGGTGTCCGATGAAAAGCCTGTGGATATCATAAAAATATTAAAAGATAGAAATGTGGAGATCCTTATAAATTACCTTCCAGTTGGTTCTGAAAATGCGGCGAGGTTTTATGCGGAATGCTGTCTTGAAAGCGGGACAAGTTTGATTAATTGTATACCTGTATTTATTGCTTCAGATAAGAACTGGGCAGAGAGGTTCAAGCAAAAAGGCATACCCGTAATAGGCGATGATGTAAAATCTCAAATCGGTGCAACAATCATACATAGGAGTCTAATTAAGCTCTTTGATGACAGGGGTGTTAAAATCGACAGGACATACCAATTGAATACTGGTGGAAATACTGATTTTTTGAATATGCTTAATCAGGATAGGCTTGTATCAAAGAAGATATCAAAAACCGAAGCAGTTCAATCATTGTTGGACGTGCCTATGCCAGCTGAGAATATTCATATCGGTCCCTCAGATTATGTTCCCTGGCAAAATGACAATAAAGTCTGTTTTATGAGGATAGAGGGCAGAATTTTTGGCGACATTCCGATTAACATGGAACTCAGGCTGTCCGTTGAGGATTCGCCAAACAGCGGAGGCTGCATTATAGATGCAATAAGATGCTGCAAGGTGGCGAGAGATAGAAAAGCAGCCGGTGTGCTCGAGTCAATTTCGGCTTATACTATGAAACATCCGATTAAACAATTTCCGGATAATATCGCAAGAAACATGGTCGAGGAATTCATAAGGGGTGAAAGGGAGAGATAGGAACCGCTTTTGATCAGTTCAAAAATAGGGCATGCTCTTGATCCTGTAATTCTTGGGATTTATCGTTTCTTCTTTAAAGATAAAGTAGTAAATCCGAATATATTAACAATCTGCGGAGTTCCCTTCGGCTTTGCCGCATCTGCATGTATAGCCTTTGATTATATGATGACAGGCGGAATATTGCTTGCGATTTCCGGTTTTTTTGACCTCATGGACGGTGCAGTTGCAAGGAATGCAAATAGAGTAACCAAATTTGGGGGATTCCTCGATTCTGTCCTTGACAGGTATGTAGACCTTTTAATTATGCTTGGTGTTTTTATCCATTTTTTGCGACATGGCGATTCATTCTATTCTATTATTGTTTTTATTGCCGCTGTCGGCACGGCAATTATCCCCTATGCAAAGGCAAGAGCTGAAGCTGCATCTCTTGGTTGCAACACCGGTATTCTTGAAAGACCGGAGAGGCTGGTAATAGTTTTTGTTGGCCTTTGTTTCAATGTTTTGGAATATGCCTTTATTATCCTTGCTGTTTTAACTCACGTTACGGTAATTCAAAGAATAGTGTTTGTGAAAAGAAACAGCTAATACCTTGTTATTTTCTCAGGAAAAAGTCGAATTGATTGAAAACAACTTTTCCAATTCAACATATCCGGGTTTATCTACGATATTTCATCGCTTCAGGCACATAACTCTTAATGTTGTTTATCCTGGTTGCATCTGCCGGGTGTGTACTTAAAAATTCAGGAGGCGAGGAGCCGCCCTTCTTCCCCTGTGCCATTCTTTCCCAGAAGGCTACTGCTGCGTTAGGGTCGTACCCGGCCATGGACATAAAGATAAGCCCCAGACGGTCAGCCTCGGATTCATGCAGTCTACTGTATGGGAGGAGCACCCCAACCTGTGTACCTACACCATATGCACCAAGAAAGAGAGAGCTGACTGCTCCGGGTTGTTGTGATAAGGCTACTGAAAGTGCTGTACCTCCCATCTGTGTCAGTAGTTCCTGACTTAAACGCTCTTTTCCGTGATCAGCAATTGCATGTGCTATCTCATGCCCCATAACCACTGCAAGACCTGTGTCATCTTTTGTAATGGGCAGAATTCCAGTGTAGACAACTACCTTCCCGCCAGGCATACACCATGCATTAACTTCTTTGTCTTCTACCAGATTAAACTCCCATTTATAATCTTTTAACCGGTCTGACTGACCCTGCATAGTGAAGAACTGTGACACTGCATTGGAAATTTTCAAACCTACGTTCTTTACGTGTTGTGTTTGCTCGATATTATTTGACAACTTGTGTTTTGAGAGAAAATCTTTGTATTGATTAAAACTCATCGAATTTATTTCTGAGCTGGATACAAGACTCAACTGTGATCTCCCGGTTATCGGAACGGTTTCGCATGATATAACGAAACAAATTATTAAGCATAAAAGACTGCCGTACCTGAGTAGTTTCATTCCAGTACCTCCTTGCTAAGGTTGTTTTTACGCTAAATTATGAATATTATAAATGGTCGTAAACAAAATAATTATTTCGGACAGAGCCCTATATATTTTCCGGACATTTTGCTTGTCATTTGCATAGTCCCCTCTTCCTTGCTCTTCATTGTTGTATTAGTGGTGCCGTCAAAGGTGTTCCCTTTATAGGTTGTCTTCCCGGAGATTTCAACTATGGTGCCACTTCTGTCCTTACACTCCATGGCATACGTTACCGTGTCTCCACTGACTTTCTGATCCTTTATCTTGCATTCCTGGCTCTTTTCCTGCTTTTCCGGTTTTGGGACCACGTCATTTTTAGTAATGCATTGCTTTGTCGTAGTTGCAGGCATTTGTCCGGGCATTCCTTTAATTTCTGTTTTTGTTGTAATTTCCCAGAGACCTTCCTTTATCTCTGCTGATCCGGCTGTAACCCACACAAGGGTAAGCAAAGCAACAACAGCAATTAATACATTCCGAAACATATAAACCTCCTTTGTTTATTAAAAGATTCTCTAAAATATAGCCTCAATTTCTTGATAAAACTGATGTTTATATCTGAACATGGAAAAAGTTCCTTAATGAAACATATTAAAATAGGCAATTACAATTTCTTTACAATTAGCAGCACAGTCTGCATTCTGAATCTCTTCAAGCGAGAAGAATCTGCCTTCCTGACCTTCCTTCACTGTTATATCATTAAGCTTTAAATCGTGATCAATGATTCTGTACATATAAATATTATATCCGTCAAAGGGAAAGTTGCCGAAATATTTCTGGTTGGAAAGTTTATACTCCAACTCCTCCCGAATTTCTCTTACGATGGCTTCTTCAGGGGTTTCTTTTTCTTCTATCTGGCCGCCGAATGTTCCCCAGCAATTGGGATAGGGAATATCAGGTTTATTGTCTCTCAGTTGTAATAATACTTTGCCTTCTTTGTTTTCTATCAGGAGTCCGCACTGCGGACGATCTTTGCTCATAATAAAAGCTCTCCAGTAATCAATATGTTTTAAAAAGCCAAACTTGTAAAACCATAGACAGCTATGCCGGTTTTCGTGCTTCCACCAGACAATCCATTTTTTCTCCGGTTCTTATTAGCTTTACATCAACAAAACCGGCATTTTCCAAAGTTTCTTTTATTTCCTGGAAAGTATAGGTATCACCGTCGCGGGTCTGTACAAGCATGTTGATGGCGAACAAAGTCCCTGCAGGAGGGTATATGCGGGATTTGTCCATAACGTGGTCACGAATAAGTATCGTTCCTCCTGATTCAAGGGCACGATGAACTCTCTGGTAGAGATGAAGGTTCTCTTCCATGCCGTTCTGGTGAATAATGGCTGAAAGCAGTGCCAGGTCACATCCCTTTGGTAGTTCATCCTGATAGAAATCTCCTGCTATCAATTCTGTACGTTTTGAAAGACCTTCCTCCTTGAGCCTCTCTTGGGCTAGAGGGATAACATCTTCCAATTCAAAAATTATAGCCTTCATACGTGGATTTTTCTTGAGGAAAGCTATTGTATAGGTACCTGAAGCTCCCCCGATGTCGAGAAGGCGCTTGTATGGTTTGAGATCGTATACATCTGCTATTTCACGGGAGAGATTGTTTGCGATCACATGCATTGCATCGACAAAAGCCTTCATTTCAGTATCGCTGAACCTGAGGCTGGTACTGGATTCTTTGCCGGTCCCTTTTTTTACAATATCGGTAAGCCCGCTCCAGCTTGTCCAAAGGTAATTCCAGTGAATAATCACAGGCAGGACCGTTTCGGGATGATGAGCCGAAAAATATGCCCCCATTTCTGTATTCTGATAAAGATCGGAGTTTTTTTGCAGCAGCCCTAAAGCAATAAGACAATCCAGGACCCTGGTTGTAGCCCGTACGTCGAGACTGTGCTGTTTTGCTATCTCTTTTGCAGTGGCAGGTTTTTTATCAAGAAAAGTAAAAAAGTCAAGCTCTGCTGCTGTGAGAATTACCCGGCTTTTCATAAAACTTCTCGCTTCTGCCATAATAACTTCATTCAGCATTGATAACTCCTTTCTAATGGTTATCCACCATCTATTTTGATATAGAATAATAATAGCAGTACGGTAGCTTATTCGTCCAGCATTTTTTATAAAATAATTTTATTGAGCATGACCTTCGGTGGAGCAGGTGGTCTTGGTGTATGAGTTCTTTACAAATCTATTTTTACCGATATAATTATATCAGTCAAATGCAGGGGGTGCATTATGAGCACAGAAAGACAGGTTGCCATAATCTTCATTCTCGTTGGCATGTTTGCGCCGCTTTATCTGTTGATATTTGTATCCGGATATGATGAGGGAGCATCTTTATCATGGAATCTCAATCATATGGAAATTGTAATAAGGGAAAAATACTGGACTAAACCATCAGAACTGAATGAAATGCTTGATAATTTAAATTTTGCTTTAAAAAAAAGAAAGGAGGTATTTCAGATTCGGCAGTATGATATTAAAACCTAAGATCGCAATCCGTTACAAGAATGTTATTCTTTTTAACATATTTTTGATTTTTGTCGGAACAGGATTTCTGTCATTATCGGATAACAGGGCAGGGCGACATTATAATGGAATTCATCACTAATTGGGTAGGGTAATTTATTGATTTTAATGGTAGGCACACGGGGTCTTGAACCCCGGACCTCTACCGTGTCAAGGTAGCGCTCTCCCACTGAGCTATGCGCCTATCTATAGATGATTTTATATATCAGCAACTGCATGTTGTTGTCAAGGGAAACTTGCCGATCAAAAAACCGGGGCATGAATGATCTATGCCCCGGTTTTGTTGTTAACGCTTGAATACTACTTCTCCTTTTGTGTTCACATCCACAGTCACCTTATCGCCTTCTTTTATCTCGCCTTTTAAAACCATCATAGCAAGGGCATCCTGCAGTTTCTTCTGAATGAGCCGTTTTAAAGGTCTTGCACCATAAATGGGGTCGTATCCTTCTTTTGCAATCATGTTTTTAAGCTTGTCGGTAAAAACAAGCTCAATCTTTCTATCTTCAACCCTCTTTGACAACAATGAAAGCTGCAAGTCGGCAATATGTTTTATGTCATTTTCTGAAAGTGATCTGAATATAATAATCTCATCAATTCTGTTGATGAATTCGGGTTTGAAGTGGAGTTTTACTGCCTCGGATACCCCTTTTCTCATCTCCTCATAATCCTTGCCGCCGAAATCGGATATAAACTGACTCCCGATGTTGGATGTCATTATTATCACAGTATTTTTGAAATCCACTGTTCTGCCCTGCCCATCAGTGAGCCTTCCGTCATCGAGTACCTGCAAAAGCACATTGAATACTTCAGGATGTGCTTTTTCCACTTCGTCCATGAGAATAATAGAGTAAGGTCTTCTCCTCACAGCTTCGGTAAGATAGCCGCCTTCCTCATACCCTACGTATCCGGGAGGTGCCCCGATAAGCCGTGATACGGAGTGTTTTTCCATAAATTCGCTCATATCGATTCTTACAATCGCCTGTTCATCGTCGAATAAGAACTCTGCAAGCGCCTTTGCAAGCTCTGTTTTGCCGACGCCGGTGGGTCCCAGAAATAGAAAGGAGCCAAGTGGTCTGTTCGGGTCCTGGAGACCGGCACGTGCTCTTCTTATTGTACTGGATACCGCTTCGACGGCCTCTTCCTGACCAATAACCCTCTTGTGTATCCTGTCTTCCATATTGACAAGCTTTTCCATATCGCCTTCAAGCATTTTTGAAACAGGTATACCTGTCCATTTGGAGACAACTCTTGCAATGTCTTCCTCGTCGACCTCTTCCTTCAGCATCTTTAAGCCCTTTTGAAACTCTGCAAGTTCCTGGTTTTTCTTTTTCTGTTCTTCATCCAAAGCGGTGATTGTACCGTACCTGATTTCGGCAACCCTGCCGAAATCGCCCCTCCGCTCTGCCTCTTCGGCTTCAGTCTTTGCCTTGTCGATCTTTTCCTTTATCTCGCCTATGGCCATAATCAGGGTCTTTTCTTTTTCCCAGTGCTTTCTTTTTTTACCAACCTCTGTTCTTAATTCATTCAGATCTTCTTCGAGTTTCTTCCTCCTTTCCTTTGATGCCTCATCTTTTTCCTTTTTTAATGCCTCAATTTCTATTTGTACCTGGATGATTTTTCTTTCAATCTCGTCTATCTCTGTAGGCACACTGTCAATCTCCATTCTCAATCTTGATGATGATTCATCAATTAAGTCTATTGCCTTATCGGGCAGAAACCTGTCTGTTATGTAGCGATGGGAAAGTGTTGCTGCTGCAATGAGGGCGGAATCCTTGATCCTGACGCCGTGGTGAAGCTCGTACTTCTCCTTGAGACCCCGCAATATGGCGATTGTCTCTTCTACAGAAGGTTCTCCGACAAGAACAGGCTGGAACCTTCTCTCAAGAGCGGCATCCTTTTCAATATATTTCCTGTATTCATCAATAGTTGTTGCCCCGATGCAGCGCAGTTCCCCCCTTGCAAGGGCTGGTTTCAGCATGTTCGATGCATCTATTGCTCCTTGTGCATTACCGGCTCCCACTATTGTATGAAGTTCATCTATAAAAAGGATTATTGTGCCGGCAGCCTCATCAATCTCTTTTAAGACTGCTTTAAGCCTGTCTTCAAATTCACCCCTGAATTTTGCTCCTGCCAGCATGGCCCCGAGGTCAAGAGAAAGCACTTTTTTGTTTTTTAATGTTTCAGGTATATCTCCGCTAACTATCCTCTGTGCCAATCCTTCAACAATGGCGGTCTTCCCGACGCCGGGTTCGCCGATAATAACAGGATTGTTCTTTGTTCTCCGTGAGAGTACCTGCATTACCCTCCTTACCTCCTCATCTCTGCCGATGACAGGATCGAGTTTGCCTTTCCTTGCTTCTTCCGTTAAATCCCTGCAGTATCTTTGTAAAGCCTGATATTTTTCTTCCGGTGACTGGTCTGTTACCCTTTGTGAACCCCTTATATCTTTTAGTACGGAATAAATCTTATCTTTTGTGACTCCGTAGCTTTTCAATATATCTGAGGCAGCCCCTTCGTGAACCTCTGTGATACCGATAAGGAGATGCTCAACGCTGACATAATCGTCCTTCAATCGTTCTGCTTCGTCAAATGCTGTATCAATTGACTGTTTCAGGTGTGGTGATATGTAGACCTGTACAGCACCTTCTATATGCGGAAATTTCTTTAATGCCTTTTCCAGATCGTTTATGATGTAACTTGTATTTGCCCCCAGCTTATCGAGTATCGGTTTAACAACACCTTCTTTTTGAGATACAAGACTATAGAGAAGGTGCTCGTTTTCTATCATTTGGTTTCTGTTTTTCTCCGCCCTTTTCTGGGCATCGGCTACAGCCTCCTGGGCTTTTATAGTTAACTTATCAAAGTTCATATTCTCACCTCATAAAATTAATTTGCTATTTATTGCCATCCGCTGCTTTGTTGCTGAAATTATTTTGTCAACCGAGTGTTAAATGTTGACTGATAAATGTAATATAATCACATTTTTTATAAAATCAATCGCAGGCACCAACTCTTTGACAACACTACTTCATTGTGTTATCTAATAAACGATGAAAGTTGAATGGGATAACAAAGTACATGAATTTAATAAACCGATGCTTGTTTCAAAACTTCTTGAGGAATTTTCTCTCAGCAAAGAAGCGCATCTTGTCATTGTAAACGGCAGCTTGGTTACAGAGGACTGCAAGCTGGGAACGGACGACAATATAAAACTCATAAGGGTAATTTCCGGCGGATGAAATGCAGGGTATGTGGTAAACCGGCAAATATTAGCCTGAAGGCTTACAACACTGCCCTTTGCGCAGAGGATTTCACTTCATTTATTGAAAAAAGGGTTTTATCAACTATCAACAAATATTCCCTTATTAATAAAGATGATACACCGATAGTTGCCGTATCAGGCGGCAAAGACAGCCTGGCTCTCTGGCATGTAATGAATAAACTCGGGTTTCGTGCTGACGGTATTTATATAGATCTCGGTATTGAAAATTATTCTGATAGGTCCCTTTTTAAAATAAAAAAAATGGCTGATGATTTAAAAAGAAAAGTTTTTATTTTCCGCTTTCGGGATATGCTTGGAAAAGGGATAGAGGAATTGGCGAAAATCTTAAGAAGGGCACCATGTTCAGCGTGCGGCATGATAAAGCGCTATGTTATGAACAAAGTGTGTTTGGACCAAGGTTATTCTGTTCTGATGACAGGGCATAATCTTGACGATGAAGCTTCTGCCCTGCTTGGAAATGTCCTGTACTGGAAGGACGAGTATTTATGGAAAAAAGATGTCTTGTTGGAGGGCAGGGAAGGGCGCTTATCGAGAAAGGCAAAGCCGTTATTTTTGTGCTCGGAACGGGAAATGGCAGCGTATGCAATCATTAACGGGATTGACTATATTTACGAAGAATGTCCTTTCTCAATCGGTGCGAAGTCACTGATGTATAAAAGTATATTGAACAAATTGGAGGAATTGTCACCTGCGACGAAGATAGGTTTCATTAAGGGCTACCTGAGAATGACTAAAAAAATTAAAGCCATTAATAAGGATATAGCCGACAGGCAAGGGACTGCAAATTTGGCCAATGAAGATGATGTAAAAGATGTTCAAGCGCAGCCTGGAAGGCAAATCCCTGACGATGGGGAGCTTTATAATGGAAGGAAGGGCAGGGAAGATAGTCATTGTGTAGTCTGCGGATATCCTTCTTTCGGGGAGAAATGCAGCATGTGCAGAATACTGGAAAAATTTGATATTGAGTGCCCTGTTATTTTTGAAGAATATTCTCCGCCAAGCCTTGACAGTTCAGGCGGGATAGTGACATAATGCAGATATGAACACAATGCTGGACGGTTTCTCAAAAATTATATTCAACATATACGAGGCTTTTACAGTAGCCTTATTTTCTAAGGAAGATTCCAGCTTGAGGTGTCTTTCGTCAGAAACTTTGTCCCGAAGTTTTGATAAAAAGAAAGATATTCTTATTGAAGGAACGCTACCAGGGTGGGTGATCAAGCATAATGAGCCGCTTATTATCCCCAATTTTGACAAAGACGAGGCTACCCTCGGATATTATAATAAAACGGAAGACATCAAATCCTTTATGGGATATCCCATTGAAAACAAAGGTGTTATCATAATTGACAGCAAGAAGAAGTGGGCTTTTACCGACAAGGAAAAAAAGATACTCGGTGCTTTTGCTTCCATGCTCAATAAAGAGATCGAGAGAGAAAAGAGAACTCTTGATATGGAGGAAAGTATTGAAGAATTATATTCAGAAAGAAGAATCGTGCATCTCTTCAATGAGTTGAATCTTTCAAGAACTTCTTTAAATGAATTGTTTATTGAATGTCTGAGCCTTTCCGGTGCCGATTTGTGTTTTATTTGTGTTGAAAAGGGTGGAAAGATGTTTGTTCATGATTTCTTCGGGATTGATTCAGACGGATATGTAAAAAAAGAATGTTCACTTGGTGCGAGTATAACCTCTATGATTATGGAAGGCGGGAGAGAGCTTCTGCTTCCTTATAACAGCAGGCTTTTGAGGGAAAAACCAATGTTTTTTTCCGGAGAGACTTTAAAAGCAAAACAGTTTTTTGGTTTTCCCCTTATCACGGATGACATTATAATAGGTGTTGCAGGGTATGTTTCTGTCTCAGATAAACAATTAATTGAACGATCAATAGGTATTTTAAGAAATGTTTCAACACTTTTGTCTCTGTATTGTTCTTCTTTATGGATGAAGGACAATCTGGAAAGATTAAGGGATTTTGAACCGGTAACTGATTCCATTCAATTCCCTGTCTTTCTTGAAATACTTGAAAATATGACGAAAAAAGGAGATAAATATTCTTTGTTATCTCTTAAGCTTAAAAATATACGATTGTTTAATAAACATATGGGGTTAAGCTATACAAACAATCTTTTGAAAAAGATTTTTAAGATTATCAGGTATTGTGTTGGAGGGCAGGCATTTATTACAAGAAAGGGCGGCGGTCATTTTTATGTATTATCAAGAAGCGACGAGAGGGTGGATTTTAAAAATATTATGAGGATTCTTGACTACACTATAAATAAAAGTATTGCGGAAGAAAATATTACGTATATTTCAAGCGGTATAGAAACAGGAGTGGCAAGGTTCCCGGAAGACGGTACGGTAAATATTTGGGAACTTCTCAACATAGCTGAAGGAAGAAAAGACTTTTAATACAGATGGCATAAAGGAGGGGGTATGATTGATTATTTTAGTAAATTATTTGGTTTTTTCTCAACACATTTTGCAATGGATCTCGGTACGGCAAATACACTTATTTATATGAAAGATGAAGGTGTTGTGCTTAATGAACCTTCGGTTGTAGCAATTGACAACGTTAACGGAAAAGTTATCGCTGTCGGCAGGGAAGCCAAGGAATATATCGGAAGAACACCTCCGAACATCAGCGCAATAAGGCCATTGAAAGATGGGGTAATTGCGGATTTTGATGTTACAAAGGCTATGATAAAGTATTTTCTTATGGTTGTCAGGAAGGAGAGAAAGGTTTCAAAACCTAAAATGGTAGTCGGAGTTCCTTCCGGGATTACTCAGGTGGAGAAGAAAGCTGTTGTAGACGCTTGTTTTCAGGTTGGAATCAAGGATGTATACCTTATAGAAGAGCCTATGGCTGCCGCGATCGGTTCTGAATTGCCAATTGAGAAGCCAAGAGGTAATATGGTTGTCGACATAGGAGGAGGAACAACGGAGGTGGCCATTATAAGCCTTTCTGCTACAGCGTATAGCGAATCACTAAGGGTTGCCGGGGACGAGCTTGATGAGTCGATTGTCAGATATCTTCAGAAAAAACACCAGTTATCTATTGGTTTAATTGCTGCTGAAAAGATTAAAATGGAGGCAGCCTCCATATATCCGATGAATTTTAGAGATATCCCTGTGAGTATTGTTGGAAAAGACATGCTGACCGGAATACCAAAAAGTCTGAAGCTATCGGAAGACGAGATAAGGGAAGCAATAGAAGAACCTGTAGGGGCAATTATTGATGCAATAAGAAGAGCACTGGAAAGGTTGCCGCCTGAATTTGTTTCTGATTTAAATGAGTCAGGAATGATATTAACGGGTGGAGGAGCCTTACTGAAAGGGCTTGACCAGAGGATTGAGACAGAAACAGGAGTAAAAGTAAAAGTAAATGACGAGCCGTTACTGTCTGTGGTCATGGGTGCCGGACAGGCATTGGAGGATATGAAAAGATATAAAAGAGTTTTTATTAATTGATCTAATACCGGCGGGGCAAGCCTTGTCGAATAAGTTCGACATAGGCAACCCGTTAAGGCCGCCATCTTCAGATGGCGAACATTGGGATGATAACAATATCGGAATGTATATGACCACTTTAGTGATCAAAAATAAAAATACATTCACAAATATTTTCTCAACATATTTCTATTAGGGTATGTCTATGCGTAAAAAAAATGAGGATATATCCAGACAAATTCATGGATTACAGAGTTCGCAAAAAACAAATAAAAAGAAATCAGATAAATTCACCCATAAGATAATGCCGATATCAGAGACCGACTATCGGGCTATCTTCAACGCCCTGTATGATGCCGTTTTTGTTCATGATCTCACAGGGAAGATCGTAGACGTCAACGACAAGATGCTTGAGATCTATCGTTGCACCCGTGAAGAAACTGTCGGACTTTCCATTGTTCCGGATTTTACAGCTTCCGACAATACCATGGGGGATTATCAGCCTGTTCTCTGGCAAAGTTCTCTGGCAAAAGGTGATTGCGGGGGAAGATCAGTTTTTTGAGTGGAAAGCAAGACGTCCAAGTGACGGTTCCACCCTTGATGTGGAGGTGGCGCTAACGAAACTTCCGCTGCCTGAAGGGGATTATATCCTTGCAAGCATACATGATATTACGGAGCGTAAACGGGTACAGAAGGAACTGACCGTTACCAAGAACTATCTTAATACGGTCTTTAACAAGATTCACGATGCGGTCTTTGTCCACGATCTCACAGGGAAGATCGTAGACGTCAACGACAAGATGCTTGAGATTTACCGGTGCACCCGTGAAGAGGCCATCGGTCTCTCCATTGTTCCTGATTTTAAGGCCCCCGACAATACCATGGGGGATTATCAGCCTGTTCTGTTCTCTGGCAAAAGGTGATTGCGGGGGAAGATCAGTTTTTTGAGTGGAAAGCAAGACGTCCAAGTGACGGTTCCACCCTTGATGTGGAGGTGGCGCTAACGAAACTTCCGCTGCCTGAAGGGGATTATATCCTTGCAAGCGTACACGATATTACAGAAAGAAAAAGGTTTGAGCGGGAACTCACGGACACCAAGTGTTATCTGGATACGGTATTCAATAATATACATGATGCGGTCTTTGTTAATGATGTTGACGGAAACGTTTTAGACGTAAATAACAAAATGCTTGAAATGTATCAGTTCACTACACGCGAGGAAGCATTAAAATATAAGATCATTCCAGATTATACTACCCCGGAAGGGCGTCCGGATTTTCCCGCAATCTGGAAAAGAATTCTGGCAGGGGAAGACGGGACTTTTGAATGCAAGGGTAGACGACCGAAGGATGGCTTCGAGTTTGACGTGGAAGTGTTTTTGACAAAACTTCCGCTTCCTGACGGCGACTCGATTCTTGCGAGCGTCCGTGACATTAGCGCCCGAAAAAAGGTCGAGCGGGAACTTATGGCCACCAAGGACTATCTGAAAACAGTCTTTAATAATATACATGATGCGGTCTTTGTTCATGATGTTAACGGGAAAGTGGTAGACGTCAACGATAAAATGCTGGATATGTATCAAAGTACCCGGGAAGAAGCAATAGGGCGTTCGATTACTGTGGACTACACTACGCCTGACGGGCGTCCGGATATGTCTGCTATTTGGAAGAAAGTTGTGTCAGGCGAAGACCAGTTTCTTGTGTGTAAAGGCAGACGGCCGAAGGACGGTTATGTATTTGATGTAGAGGTATTCTTAAATAAGTTGTCTCTCCCTGAAGGAGATTTTGTCCTTGCTGTTGTACGAGAAATCACGGAACGTAAAAGAGTAGAAAAAGAACTTATGGCCACCAAGGATTATCTGAAAACAGTCTTTAATAATATACACGATGCGGTCTTTGTACATGATGTTGATGGGAAAGTGATAGACGTAAACAAAACAATGCTGGATAGGTATAGGTGTACCCACGAAGAAGCAATAGGGCGTTCGATTATTGAAGACTACACTGTGCCGGATGGTAGTACGGATTTTCCTGCTATCTGGAAGAAAGTCATGTCAGGCGAAGACCAGTTCTTTGAGTGTAAAGGCAGAAGACCAAAGGACGGCTATGTTTTTGATGTGGAGGTATACTTAAACAAGTTGTCACTCCCTGAGGGAGATTTTATTCTTGCCAGCACCCGTGATATCACGGAGCGTAAGCAGATGGAGAAACTGGTTCTCAAGGAAAGAGAAATCTTCTTCTCTGTTTTAAAAAATAATCCCCATGGCATTGCTTTATTTGATGATAGTGACAGGTTTGTATATTTCAACCCTGAATTTACGAGGATAACCGGATATGCCATCGAAGATCTCCCAACGATTAGAGATTGGGCTCGAATGGCCTATCGTGACCCGGAATACAGAAAGATTGTTGCAAGGTTCTGGAAGGCCGATAGATTACAGGAAGGACGTAGTAAAGACGTAGAATTCAGGGTAGATTGCAAAGACGGACAATATAAAGATATAGAGTTCCGGGTAACCTATCTGGGCGACAGGAACCTTGTTGTCCTCACCGATGTTACAGCACGTAAACAGGCAGAAGAAGAGTTAAGGGCGGAAAAACAGAGATTCCAGACCATTTCGGAGAGTTCGCCTGTAGGGATGGTAATGATAGGTGCTGATGATACATTCAAATACGTGAATCCAAAATTTAAGGAAATATTCGGTTATGATCTTATTGACATACCCAATTTAAGAGATTGGGTTAGGTTGGCATACCCTGATCCACCCTATCGTGACGAGGTGGTATCGCAATGGATTGCCTTGAAATCAATAGAACCAGGAGAAGGACGACCCTATACGAGAAAGGTGATGTGCAAGGATGGTATGCTGAAGCATATTAATTTCATTCCTGTGCAACTGGGCGCCGGTGAAATATTGATGACCTGCGAAGATATTACAAAAAGTAAGGAAGCTGAAGACCGAATCAGAGAAAGGAACCTGGAACTGGAAGTCTTAAACGATATAATTACATCTGTCAGTAGTTCTTTGAATTTGACGGAAATTCTGGAAACCTTAAAGAACGTATTTATTGAAAAATTACACATCACAACGGGCGGTATTTTCTTTTACAATGAGGTTACCCACAGGATCAGCATGGAAATGTCCTGGGGAGTACCGCATACCGTGCTCCATGATTTTGAAACCTTTGCAGTAGATTCCTACAATGCCGGAACGGTTACGCAGGAAAACGAAAGCGTTGTTTCAAAAAGTTGTATCGATCCTCTGCAATCAAATGGTTTGTCTCAAGGTGAATTCAGGCATCTATGGCGAAGCTCTATTTGCACCCCCCTTGAGGCAAAGAACGAAATCCAGGGTATGATATTTCTTATTGACAAAGAACCGGACAAATTCCAAACCGGACAGATGAACTTTTTCAGGACCCTTGGTAAACAGATTGGAGTTGCTACGCAAAATGCGCGTCTTTTTGAACAGGTGCAGAAATCGCACGGGCAGATGAAGGCGCTTTCTTTAAAACTGGTTGAAGTACAGGAGGCTGAACGCAGATACCTTGCGCGAGAACTGCACGATGAAATAGGCCAGCAATTAACCGGCCTTAAATTTGCTCTCGAAATGAGTGCTTTGCAGTCAGAAGGAGAAATAAGGGCAGGGTTAATGAATACCCAATCAATGGTGAATAAGCTGGTAGCGATTGTTCGTGAGCTGTCTCTCAATCTGAGACCTTCGATGCTTGATGACCTTGGTCTGCTTCTCACGCTGCCCTGGCACTTTGAACGATTTACCGGCCAGATGAATATTCATGTGGTATTCGAGCACATGGGACTCGGCGACAAAAAGTTCCCCCTTGAAATAGAGACGGCAGTTTACAGAATTATTCAGGAGGCATTGACCAATGTTGCCCGCCATGCTAAGGTAAACGAGGTCACAGTGCGTTTATGGTCTGATGAGGAAGTGCTGGGGGCGCAGATCGAAGATCATGGTGTTGGTTTTAACCCTGAGGCCGTGTTGAAAAGAGGCAGCACAAGCGGTTTGAACGGAATGCGCGAACGGGCAGTATTATTGGGAGGTCACTTTACTATTGAGACTAGCTCGGGTACCGGTACCCGTCTTACGGCAGAGTTTCCGATAAGTCTATCGACTGGAGGGTAAGTCTTTGACATCAATCACCCTCCCCTTTTTCCCCTCCCCTCAAGGGAGGGGTGCAGCGGTTACCCTGCTGCTTGCAACAGGGTACTTAAATGGCGGAGAATCATGAGTGTAGTCAGTATTGTCCTTGCAGATGATCACCATATTGTACGACAGGGCGTAAAAGCCTTACTTGAAAATGATGCAGATTTTTCAGTAGTCGGCGAAGCCAGCGATGGTTTAAAAGCAGTAGATCTTACCACGCGTCTGAAACCGAATGTATTGGTAGTCGATTTGATGATGCCCGGCCTGAATGGACTCGAAGTAACACGTCAGGTCACAAAGTTCTCTCCAAAAACAAAGGTGCTCATTCTGTCTATGTATATGAATGAACCTTATGTTGTTGAGGCATTACGTAATGGTGCATATGGTTATGTTCTTAAAGAATCCAATATATCAGATCTGGTCCATGCCATTCGTGAGGTTATGGCAGGTCGCCATTATCTCAGCCCTCCGCTCTCAGAGCGTGCTATAAGCACCTATCTGGAGCAGACAAAAGATACTGTTCTTGATCCATATAATACCTTAAGTACCCGTGAGAGAGAAGTCCTACATCTTGCTATAGAAGGTTACAGCAACGCAGAGATTGCCGCCAAACTTTTCATAAGTTCGCGAACAGCGGAAACGCACAGAGCAAATATGATGCGAAAGCTCGATCTTCACACCCAGACCGACCTTATCAAGTATGCCTTGAAAAAGGGCATGCTTCCAACGGAAGAATTAGTATAATTTATTCCAATTCTAAATCAAACACACATGCCGACTTGTCGGCACAAAAAGGAATGAAAATGTCGCCAGATGCCTCCTTTCTATAGTAAGAATATCCATGTAGTCATTCCAACAAGGAGGGGTCACATGGATATAATCGTTGAAAGAGGAGCTGGCCTTGATGTGCACAAGGAGACAGTGGTGGCATGCATCATGGGGACAGGGATAAAAAAGGAGATACGGACCTTCAGCACCATGACCAATGATCTCATGCGGCTCAAGATCTGGCTCAAGGAAAACCGGATTACCCACATAGCCATGGAAAGCACAGGAGTCTACTGGAGGCCCATATTCAACATACTGGAAGATACCTTTAAGGTGATATTGGTGAATGCACGGCACGTCAAGAATGTACCGGGAAGAAAAACCGATGTGAAGGACAGTGAGTGGCTCTGTAAACTCTTAAGAAGCGGGCTGGTCAGGGGAAGTTTTATCCCTCCCAAAGAAATAAGGGAACTGAGAGACCTCACCAGGTACAAGAGGAAGCTTATTCAGTCTGTTACCTCCGAAAAGCAGAGGATCGAAAAGATTCTTGAGGATACGAATATAAAGCTCTCCTGTGTTGCCTCAGATATATTCGGGGTAAGTGGAACAAGGATTATCGAAGAGCTGATGAAAGGTGACCTTAAGGCAGAGGAAATGGCTGAATTGAGCAAAGGTAAATTAAGGAGAAAAAAAGAGGACCTCAAGGAAGCGCTCGTGGGGCATATGGATACACATCATACATTCATGATAAAGGCATCTCTGGAACATATAAAGGCAATCGAAGAGATACTCTCAAACCTGGAACAAAAGATTGAGGAAATGATTGATCTTCACTATAAGGAAGAATATGAACTTCTCCAGACCATACCGCCGGTGAAAGACAGTGCTTCCGTCATCATCGCAGAGATGGGTGTAAACATGGACCTATTCCCCAGCGAAATGCACCTTTCATCATGGGCTGGAATGAGTCCCGGCAACAACGAAAGCGCGGGTAAGAAAAAACCCGGGACCACGATACAGGGCAATAAGTGCTTGAAAAGTATCCTTACAGAGCTCGCATGGGTGGCATCGAGGATGAAGGGAACGTATCTCAGGGCCAAATATCAGAGTCTTGCAGGGAGAAGGGGAAAGAAAAAGGCGCTCATTGCAGTAGGGCATAAGATACTTATAATGTGCTATCACATACTCAAATACAAAGTGCCCTACAAGGAACTGGGGGCTAATTACCTTGATACTCGTAAGAAAGACCGTATTGTGAAGAGCTATTTAAAGAGACTTACCAACCTTGGATTTACGGTAACATTGAAAGAAGCGGCATAAATACATAAAAACGATATAACACAATGTGGAAAAAAGGTCGACGCCTAATGGTGGTGAAAACCCCGTAAATCAAACTGACCTCAGCCGGTCATATGGACAAAACAGTGTTGCCAAAGAGCACGCAGGGGAAATTATTATAACCCGGGCCGGCTACCCCACATGTGAGAAAAAGAAACAAAGTCAAACAAATATATATAGGGAGATTTATTTTCTGGGGAAAGCGCTATCATCGTTGGCTTCGTCATCGGCTCCGCTATGTCTAGAACACCCGCAAGCGGGTACCCGGCCACCCCTTCAACTCGCTTTACTCGTGGCTACGTCGCTTCTTCCTTGTTGCCACGATTGCACCGCACGTTTTAGCGGGATAAGTCGTTCAATCTTTGATTTGAAAATGAAATTGCCCAATATTCTTTGCCTAATACAAAGTAACTAAAATACCTAATACAAACCAAATTACGTAAATAATGACAAAAAAATACGTATTACTACGGATAGACACAGTCAATTTCCTATGCAATACTGGATAAATCCGTTGGCAGTAAGAGACGAACAAAGTACCTAATTCAAATGAAATGTATTGAGTATGAGGAACGATAGTAAAAAAGGAGATCAATATGAAGAACTATCAGATGTTTATTGGTGGTCAGTGGGTGGATGCCCTGTCCGGGGCAACCTTTGATGATCTGAATCCTTACACAGGTGATGTATATGCGCGAGTGCCGAAGGGGGATGTTAAGGATGCTGACCGTGTTATGGCTGCGGCCTATGCCGCACGGAAACAATGGGCAGCTACACCTCCTCTGACGCGATCGCAAATTCTCAATAAGGCAGCTCAGTTGCTTGAAGCTAACAGACAGGAGTTTGCGGATGTCCTTACTCAGGAGGGGGGTGGAGTTTTCGGAAAGGTCATGTTCGAGATTTCCCAAACAGTAGATCTTCTTGAAACTGCTGCTGCAGACAGCAAACGTATACTCGGCGAGACTTTCCACAATGACCTTGGTAAGCTTTCCATGACGCTCCGTAAGCCCAGGGGTACGGTACTTGCTATTTCGCCCTGGAATTTCCCTCTGATTCTCTCAATGTATAAAGTGGCTTACTCCATAGCTACAGGGAACACTGTTGTCCTGAAACCGGCAAGTGAAACGCCGGTTATCGGTCTTAAAATCGGGGAACTTTTCGAGAAGGCCGGTCTTCCGCCCGGTGTCCTTAACGTCATAACCGGACCCGGAAGTATTCTCGGTGATGCGCTCATTGACGATGACCGCTGTTCCTTTGTTGCAATTACTGGTGAAACCGTTACAGGCCGCCATGTCGCCATGAGGGCTGCGGCAAAATTGAAGCAATATACCCTTGAGCTTGGTGGAAAGAATCCTCTTATTGTTCTTGCCGATGCTGACATGGAATATGCTGTGAAGTCGGCTGCATTCAGTGCATTCCTCCATCAGGGTGAAATATGTATGTCCGTTGATCGTGTTATTGTGGAAAAATCTATAGTGGAGGAATTTTCAGCGGGATTGGCGGGATTGGCTGCACATCTGCCTGTAGGTGACCCCAGTCTTCCTACCACTTTTATCGGTCCAATTATCAGCGATGCTCAGGTTCAGAGCATAGACGCCCATGTGAAGGATGCAGTTGCCAAAGGTGCGACCCTTCTCACTGGAGGCACATATGAAGGACGACTTTACAATCCCACAGTGCTTATAAATATTACTCCTGATATGCGCATCTATCATGAGGAAACCTTTGGCCCCGTTGCCTCTATTATACCTGTTAACAATGCAGAAGAGGCGCTTGAAGTGGCAAATAACACGATGTATGGGCTTTCGGCGGGCATAATAACCAGGGACCTGGAAAAGGCCATTTTTCTTGCAGAAGGTCTGGAAGCAGGCATGGTCCATGTCAACGACGGTTCTATCGATGCCGATGCATGCTGTCCCTTCGGCGGCTGCAAGGCAAGCGGTCAAGGTCGTGAAGGCGGCCATTACTCATTGGAGGAACTCACTGAATTGAAGTGGGTAACAATCCAGAAGTCAAAAAGGATGTTGCCGTTCTGAAAGGAGGATAACCATATGCGATAATGAGCACATGAAGGGGTTTCGTCTTTATTCACGACGGTAATCCAGGGTAAAAGAAGTAAGGTGAAGGGTAAAAATTACGGAGGATTCCGGAACAAAATACGTACGTCTACGGATAGACATGGTATATGCCGCAATGTAATATCTTACCTATTAAGACAATTTATGCAGAAAATCAATCCTTAACAGGGAGGCAAAACCATGAAAAATATTTTGCGTGTGAACATGTCGGAACTAAAAACCAATACACAGGAAATGCCAACAGAGTATATGGGTTTAGCGGGTAGAGGCCTTACATCCACAATTGTTGCAAGGGAAGTGCCGCCAACCTGTGAGCCCCTGGGAAGTCACAATAAACTGGTAATAGCCCCTGGTGCATTTGCCGGGACGAATGCACCGAATTCTGGAAGACTCTCAATCGGGGTGAAAAGCCCTCTCACCGGTGGAATCAAAGAGAGTAACGTTGGCGGTACGGCTGCGTATCGGCTGGGCAGGCTTGGTGTGGGGGCTATAATAGTCGAGGGGTTTCCTGAAAAAGGCAAACTCTATATTCTCCGTGTGACAAAGAGTGGTAGTGAGCTAATTACCGCAGATGAATACCGCTCTATGCGAAACTATGAACTTGCTGAGAAGCTTCAGGAAAAGTATGGGAAGAAAATAGCCGTTCTTTCAATTGGCCCTGTCGGAGAAATGAGACTTCCTGTCTCGACTATTGCCAGCACAGACACCTCCGGATTTCCATGCAGACATGCAGGGAGAGGAGGGACAGGTGCTGTAATGGGATCGAAGGGTCTCAAGGCAATTGTCATAGATGATGAGGGCGGTGAAAGTGCTTTTGTAGCTAACCCAGAAAGATTCAAAGAAGGCATGAAGGTTTTTGTAAAGGCAATTCAGGATCACCCGGAAACAGGACAGAATCTGAAACTGTACGGTACAAACGGTATTGCCAGTCTCCTTAACGTTGCAGGTGCATATCCCACAAGAAATTTCAGTGCAGGGATATTCGAAGGGATAGATAAGGTGAACGGTGAATACATGTACGAAGTGATAACCAAACGGGGCGGGAAACCTTCTCATGCAGGGTGTTCTATGTGTATTATTCAATGTTCCAATGTGTATGTTGACGAGAATGGAGACCACATAACATCTGCTTTAGAGTACGAAACCATTGGTCTTTTTGGAGCAAATTGCGGTATTTCAGATCTCGACATCATCGCAAGGGCAGATAGGCTCTGCGATGACTGTGGTATGGATACGATGGAAATGGGTGGAACAGTAGGTGTCGCTATGGAAGCCGGGATTAAGGCCTTTGGCGACGGCAACGGGCTTCTGGAGCTTCTGGAAGAAGTGGGCAGAGGTACGCCGTTGGGAAGAATACTTGGCTCAGGTGCCTGGTCTACTGGAAGGGCATTCGGCGCAAGAAGGGTACCCGTAGTTAAGAAACAAAGTATATCAATGTATGAACCCAGAGGTATTCACGGAATGGGGGTAACTTACGCCACTTCTCCGATGGGTGCAGATCATACTGCCGGCTGGGTACTGAACTTCAACCTTGAAGTTATGGGAGGGACTCTGGACCCCCACAAATCTGAAGGTCAGGTAGATATCTCAAAGCAAATACAGATTGTAACGGCTGCAATGGATTGTACAGGACTTTGTATGTTTGTGAACATGGTGGTTGGGGGCACTCCGGAAGGAGGGCAGGGGTTCCTTGAAATGATGAGCGGTCTTTATGGAGCAGATCTGACGCTTGATGATGCAATAAAGCTCGGAATACAGGTTATTAAGACCGAACGTGATTTCAATAAAGCGGCCGGTTTAACCAACCTTGACGACCGTTTGCCTGAATTTATGAAAGAAGAGAAACTTCCTCCTCATAATGTGACCTTTACTGTTTCTGACCAGGAGCTTGACCGTATGTGGGGCGATCTCTAAATAGGCAGGTACAATGTAGTTTTTGTTAATTGTAATTTATGAATAGGATATTGCATAAATCACTTTCAGTGAATGTGAAACTGTTCGGGATGCTTAGAAAATATGTGCCTGCATATGATCATAACAAAGGTGTAGATGTGGTTCTGGAAGAAGGACAGACCGTAGGAGATCTATTGAATGTGCTTGGCATACCCGAAAATGAGGCACATGTTTTTTTTGTAAAAGGTCTATCAAGAAGGCTTACGGATATACTTCACGAATCTGATGAAGTCAGCATATTTGTCCAGGTTTCAGGAGGGTAACGGCTTTCTCAATGATAATATGCAGAATAAAATGCGTGGTTATGATGAGATATGTGAGTAATCCCGAGGTGTCGATTGTTTTATCCACACGACATCGCTGGCCATTGGAATATAACATATAAATCTTAAAGGAGGTATATATAATTATGAAGATTAAAGCTGCTGTGGTGCGAGAAAAATCAGGTCCATTCCTTATCGAAGAATTAGATCTCGATGATCCAATGGAAAATGAAGTAATAGTGCGTATTGTAGGCTCCGGGCTGTGTCATACGGATCTTGTGGCGCGGGAGCAGTATCTGCCCTTTCCGCTTCCTGCCGTTCTCGGACATGAGGGCGCAGGTGTTGTAGAAAAGGTCGGGTCGAGGGTTAAGAAGATCGCTCCGGGTGATCATGTGGTGCTTAGTTATCTTACATGCGGGACGTGCCCGTCCTGTGTAAAAGGCGTGCCCCCTCACTGTCTTAACTTTCTTGGGTCGAATTTTGCAGGAGTACGTCCTGATGGAACTACCACGATGCATAAAGATGGTGAAGCTATCCATGGCGCCTTTTTTGGCCAGTCATCCTTCGCTTCCCATGTTCTTGCAAATGAACGAAATGTGGTCAAAGTTCGTAAGGATGTTCCTCTTGATATACTTGGTCCGTTGGGCTGCGGTTTCCAGACCGGTGCAGGAGGAGTCTTGAATTCGCTACGCGCAAGGGCAGGTTCATCTATTGCTGTTTTTGGGATAGGTTCTGTGGGATTGAGCGCAATCATGGCTGCATTTGCCTGTGGATGCACTACGATTATTGCAGTTGATGTCAATGAAGATCGGCTCAAAATTGCCAGGGAGTTTGGAGCAACACATGCTGTCAACCCCGATCAGGTAGATCCTGTTGCAGAAATCCAGAAGATTACCGGTCCCGGCGCTGACTATTCCCTTGAGTGCACCGGCATTCCAAAGGTCTTTCGTCAGTCAGTTGATTCCATAGCGATAGGTGGGACATGCGGGCTTATCGGTGTTGCGCCTTTCGGCGCTGAAGCAATCCTGGATATGCAGAATATCCTGAACGGGCGCACGATCATGGGTATTGTGGAAGGTGATTCAAACCCCGATATTTTTATTCCTCAACTGATAGAACTTCATATGCGTGGCCGTTTTCCCTTTGACCGGATGATCAAATTTTATACCCTGGATCAGATTAACCAGGCCGCCAAAGACTCTGAGAAAGGAATAACGTTAAAAGCTATTCTGCGTCCTTAGTCTAAAACGTAGAATTTTAGTCTATTGAATGAAGTCAGGCTATTTTCTGATTATTTAAAGGAGGTACATGATGTCACAGCGAGAAGGTGAAACTAATTATAAGTATGAGGATTATGC
>JAPLKB010000040.1 GCA_026388275.1 Pseudomonadota bacterium | reverse complement strand
ACCTTTCTTCTGGGTATTCTTTGATCCGCAATAGGGACAGTTTTTTTACCCATTTTACAGCCCCTTTTATTTTTGATGGCATAAAGCGTTGATAGTATAGCATTTAGGAGCTATTTTCGGCCCTAAAAAATCGTATTAAGCCTAATTTGTGATCAAATCTTTACGGATTGGACACGAATTATGTATTTTTGGAGTTGTTCTATCAAACTGAATTTATCTAATGCAGATGTGTGTTCCCTCGGCGATTTCATCTTTAATCCATATAAATGGCCGTGACTACACAGTTTATCCAATAATGTAGTTTTATAAAGCATAATATTGTATAACATATCCTACACAACATTCTGTACTTTTCCTACATACAATCAAATGCATAAAGTGTAAATTACACATGTTACTGATAAAAAAGTATTAAGGCAAAGAGAGAGATAATATCTCTACAGTTTAGAAATAATATATGAAAGGGGTGAACAAAGTATGAAAAAAGGATTTTTAACGATTCTGGTTATGATCAGCCTAATGTTTGTTCCATTGGTTGCCAGTGCAGTAAATACGACATATACATCACTTGATTTTGATGTCATTGATGGCGGAACCATTAGTTATTTAGATGTAAATGGAACATATTATTTAAAGTTAAATGGAACAGGATTAAGGGTTGATAGAATCACTGCAATTGCTGATGTTGGTCCAAGCAAATCGTTGGAAATTACAAATGGTATGTTAAATTTTATATCGGGTGATCATATTCCAGGATCCGGATGGAGCTGGGGACCGGGTGGATCGATTACGATAACTGGTGGTGTCAAAGATTCTTATGGTTCTCAACTATTACCTGATGGTACTATATTGATGAGCGGAAGTTTTAACAGCGCAGAAGTTTACCCTTCAGGCCCAAGGTTTAAAGTTGCCGTATCAGAATTCTTAGATACAAAGGACCCTGATTTAGTTTCGTATTTCGGTTTTGATCCAAAAAGTGCTTGGGTTGGCGATTTCAATATAAGCTTTTTGACAAAAAACGTTTTAATAGGAAATACTTTTAAAAGTACTACGGTCTTAAGTGGTAATGTAGTAAATACCCCCGTTCCCGTCCCTATTCCACCTACGGTTCTTCTTCTCGGTGCCGGGTTAATAGGTATAGGATTTGTAAGAAAAAGATAAGTTTAAAACAAATGTTTCAGGAGAATGAGCTGGAGAATAAATTCAAGAACCCCTTTTTCAAACAATATATATAGAGAGTAAAACATAGAAGCAAAAAACATAAACCCCTAATGGAAAACTCATTGGGGGTTTATTCGAATTAAAATTAAAAAAAGACAGAAGCCAGCAAGGGCATAGGAATCAGCAATTGACGGCCTGTTGCCCAACTCCATTTGATCCTGACCCCATATTTACCTTCATCGCATTTTCATCATAAATATTTGTGTCTGCCGGACTTCCACCATTTTTTATAAAAGAGATACCCGGGACAGGAATACATCTTGCGAGTAAACTCCCTATTATTTATTTTATCTGGAATAACACAAGCGCCCCCTTTGTAGGCTTTTTATGTATCGAATTAACGTCTGAATATTCTGGATAGCCGAGATAAGGTATTCCTGAATAGCCAACCTTCCAGAGCCCTCGCTACTTGTATAAATACCCATGACTACATAACTTATCCAATAATGTAATCTTACAAAGCTTAACATTGTATAACATGTCCTACACAACATTCTGTACTTATCCTACATACAACCAAATGCATAAAGTGTAAATTACACATGTTAGAAACAAAAATAAAATTTGAAAGGGGTGAATAAAGTATGAAAAAAGGATTTTTATTGATTTTGGCTATTATCAGCCTAATGTTTGTTCCATTGGTTGCCAGTGCAGAATATACGTATACGGCACTTGATTTTGATGTCACTGATGGTGGAACCATTAGTTATTTAGATGTAAATGGAAAATATTATTTAAAGGGAACAGGGTTAGTAGTTGATAGAATCACTGCAATTTCTGATAATGGTCCAAGCAAATCATTGGAAATTACAAATGGTATGTTAAATTTTACATCAGGTGATCATATTCCCGGATCCGGATGGAGTTGGGGACCGGGTGGATCGATTACGATAACTGGTGGTGTCAAAGATTCTTATGGTTCTCAACTATTACCTAATGGTACTATATTGATGAGCGGAAGTTTTAGCAGCGCAGAAGTTTTTCCTTCAGGTCCAAGGTTTAAAGTTGCCGTGTCAGAATTCTCAGATACAAAGAACCCTACTTTGGTTTCGTATTTTGGTTTTGATCCAAATAGTGCTTGGGTTGGCGATTTCAATATAAGCTTTTTGACACCAAGGGGCGTTATTATAGGAGATTTTTTTAATAGTACTACGGTCTTAAGTGGTAATGTAGTAAATACCCCAGTCCCTGTCCCTATTCCACCATCGGTTCTTCTTCTCGGTGCCGGGTTAATGGGTATAGGGGTAATAAGAAAAAGAGTATTTTAAAACAAATGTTTCAGGAGAATCAGCTGGAGAATAAAATTAAGAACCCCTTTTGCAAACAATATATATAGAGAGTAATACATAGAAGCAAAAATCATAAACCTCTAATGGAAAACCCATTAGGGGTTTATTCGAATTAAAATTAAAAAAAGGCAGAAGCCAGTAAGGGCATAGGAATCAGCAATTGATGGCCTGTTGCCCAACTCCATTTGATCCTGACCCTATGTTCATCCTTGCCACATCTTCATCATAAATATTTGTGTCTGCCGGACTTCCACCGTTTTTATAAAAGAGATACCTGGGACAGGAATACATCTTGCGAGTAAACTCCCTATTATTTATTTTATCTGGGATAACACAAGCGCCCCCTTTGTAGGCTTTTTATGTATCGAATTAACGTCTGAATATTCTGGATAGCCGGGATAAGATATCACTGAATATCCATCCTCCAGGGTTCTCGCGGCCTGTATAAACACCCATGACTACACAACTTATCCAATAATGTAATCTTACAACGCATAACATTGTATAACATGTCCTACACAACATTCTGTACTTTTCCTACATACAATCAAACGCATAAAGTGTAAATTAGACATGATAGAAACAAAAATAATATTTGAAAGGGGTGAACAAAGTATGAAAAAAGGATTCTTAACGATTCTGGCTATGATCAGCCTAATGTTTGTTCCATTGATTGCCAGTGCAGAATATACATCACTTGATTTTGATGTCATTGACGGCGGAACCATTAGTTATTTAAATTTAGATGGACCGTATTACTTAAAGTTAAATGGAACAGGGTTGAGGGTTGATAGAATCACTGCAAGTGATGATTATGGTAACAGCACATCATTGGAAATTACAAATGGTATGTTAAATTTTACATCGGGTAATCATATTTCCGGATGGAGCTGGGGCTCGGGCGGATCTATTACGATAACCGGTGGTGTCAAAAACCCTGATGGTTCTCAACTATTACCTATTGGCGCTATGTTGATGAGCGGAAGTTTCAACAGTGCAGAGGTTGTTCCTTCAGGTCCAAGGTTTAAAGTTGCCGTATCAGAATTCTCAGATACAAAGAACCCTACTTTGGTTTCGTATTTCGGTTTTGATACAAATAGTGCCTGGGCTGGCAATTTCGATATAAGCTTTTCGACACTAAGGGGCGTTATTATAGGAGATTTTTTTAATAGCACTTCAGTCTGGAGTGGTGATGTATATAACGCCCTCGTCCCTATCCCACCTCCAATTCTTCTTCTCGGTGCCGGGTTAATAGGTATAGGATTTGTAAGAAAAAGAGTATTTTAAAACAAATGTTTCAGGAGAATGAGCTGGAGAATAAATTCAAGAACCCCTTTTTCAAAAAATATACATAAAGAGTAATACATAGAAATAAAAAATATAAACCCCAAATGGAAAACCCATTTGGGGTTTATTCGAATTAAAATAAAAAAAGGCAGAGGTCAGTAAGGGTATAGGGATCACCAATTGAGGGCCTGTTGCCCAACTCCCTTTAATCCTGACCCTACCTATGTTCATCCTTACTGCATTTTCATCATAAATATTTGTGTCTGCCGGACTTCCACCGTTTTATAAAAGAGATATCCGGGACAGGAATACATCTTGCGACTTAACTCACTATTATTGATCTTATCTGGAATAATACAAGCACCCCTTTTGTATGTTTACATGTATCGAATTAACGTCTGGGTACTCTGGATAGCCGAGATAAGATATCACTGAATATCCATCCTCCAGGGTTCTCGCGGCCAGGGTAAATACCCATGACTACACAACTTATCCAATAATGTAATCTTACATAGCTTAACATTGTATAACATGTCCTACACAACATTCTGTACTTTTCCTACATACAACCGAATGCATAAAGTGTAAATTACACATGCTACTGATAAAAAAGTATTAAGATAAAGTCTCTATAGTTTAGAAATAATATTCGAAAGGGGTGAACAAAGTATGAAAAAAGGATTTTTAACGATTCTGGCTATTATCAGCCTAATGTTTGTTCCATTGATTGCCAGTGCAGTAAATACGACATATACGATGCTTGATTTTGATGTCAATCATGTCAATAGTTCCGGAAAAATTAATTATTTAATGGAAACAAATCGTTTAATCGGAACATCTTTAGGGGTTGATAGAATCACTGCAATTCCTGATGTTGGTCCAAGCATATCATTGGTAATTATAAATGGTATGTTAAATTTTACATCGGGCGATCATATTTCCGGATGGAGTTGGGGACCGGGCGGATCGATTACGATAACTGGCGGTGTCAACAAACCTGATGGTTCTGAACTATTACCTGAAGGTACTGTATTGATGAGCGGAATTCTTGGCAATGCAATGGTTTCTCCTGTAACTTCTTCAACTTTTAAAGCTGCCATATCAGATTTATCAGATACAAAGGACCCTACTTTAGTTTCGTATTTCGGTTTTGATACAAAAAGTGCTTGGGTTGGCAATTTAAATATAAGCTTTGAGACTTCATTGAGCGTTGCTGAACCAGATTTTTTTAATAGTATGAGAGCCAATAGTGGTGATGTATATAATACCCCCGTCCCTATTCCACCTACGATTCTTCTTCTCGGTGCCGGATTAATGGGTGTAGGGTTTATAAGAAAAAAAGTAGTTTAAAACAAATGTTTCAGGAGAATGTGCTGGAGAATAAAATTCCGAAACTCTTTTTTTACTAATTTTCAAACAATACATATAGAAGAAATAACATAAACCCCTAATGGAAAACCCACTGGGGGTTTATTCGAATTAAAATTAAAAAAAGGCAGAAGCCAGTAAGGATACAGTGGTCAGCAATTATCCTTGACATTATCACCTTTCCCCTTTACCATAATTTATTATGGCTTGTCCTCCTCGTGGTCAATATGAAGATGCTGATTACCATGTCACATGCATAGGAAAGAATGCCCAGGGGAAGATATTTTTAAATAATTCAAACCGGAAGACTTCTATGGACCTACTTGGGCGATCAGGTGAAGTATACCGGGTAGACATTCTGGTCTTTGTTCTGATAAACAATCATTTTCACTTCAAAGTAAAATCTTCAGGAGTTCATGCGTCATTTTAATATTTCCTAATATATTATCTTTTGACAAAAGACATAATAGAACAGGACATCTCTATCAGGGCAGGTATAAATCCTTTATTGTTGACGCTGACAGCTATATTCCGGGAGTATCACGTTGTGTCCATTTAAATCCCGTTTGCATCAAGGAGCGATCCGATTTTTCAATGGAAGCGAGCATAACATACCTGAGAGGTTATCGGTGGAGTAGTTTTATTGATTATATTACAGAGAAAAAGCGCTGGTCCTTCTTCTCCCTCCATGAAATTCTAAACCAATTTGCATGCAACAGAGAATAGTACAGGGATTGATTATAGCGCCATCAGTGTTGCAAGGAAAAGGCTACGTACATTACTGGAATTGGACAGTAATGCCCTGACCATTATGGACAGAATAAAAAACCGATTAAGTCAAGGATAAAAATTTGAGCCTAAAAATTGGAAAAGATTTTACGGTGGGGAGCATTCCCAGACATCTTTTGATTTTTTCAATCCCTATGCTTATCGGTAATCTGGCAAGAACAAGTTACCACATTATAAATATCATATGGGTCGGGCATCTTGTAGGAAAAGATGCTGTTGGAGCGGTTGGCGTCAGCTTTCCAATTATTTTCACATTAATAGGGATTTTTATCGGCATGTGTCTGGCAACAACCATACTTGTTGCACAGTATTACGGAGCAAAGAAATACGACATGGTTGAAAAGGTGGTAAACAATTCATTCTTATTATCATTGATAATTGGAGGATTTTTTACAATTACAGGTATACTCTCAAGCGATTTTCTTCTAAGACTTATGGAAACACCGCCGGAGAATTTTGCCATGGCGTCAAGCTACCTCAAAATAAACCTTGCCGGTTTTACCCTTCTTTACATGGATTTTCTCATACATTCAATACTCAGGGGTATTGGCAATACAATGATCCCCCTGGTATTTTCATGCATAAGCATGGGGATGAATGCTATTATTGATCCCTTTTTCATCGGAGGTTTCGGCCCTTTCCCCTCAAATGGCCTTAACGGAGCTGCCTATGCTACATTATTATCACAAGCTGTATCATTGATAATAAGCATTATTTATCTCAACAAAAAAGATAAAATGGTAGCATTCAATCCGAAAAAACTCATCTTCGACAAGCACATAACCTCTCTGATTGTTAAAATAGGCCTTCCGTCAGTGGCTCAGCAATCCCTCGTTTCCCTCAGCGTAATGTTCATAACAACTTTTGTTAATGCCTTCGGCAGTGCGGCCACAAATGCCTTCGGCGCTGTCGGGCGGATAGATATGTTTGTTTTTTTGCCTGCAATGTCTATGGGTATGGCGGTTTCCACACTTACAGGGCAAAACATCGGCGCTGGCAAACCCGAAAGGATAAAAGACGTATTTATATGGGGAAATGTAATGACCTCATCTATAACTGTTTTTATATCGCTTATTGTTGTCTTCCTCGCCAGGCCTATACTTATTATGTTTGGTCTCGGGAATGACGTAAAAGTCATGGATATAGGTATCGACTATATGCGCATCGTAGGTTCCTGCTATGTATTTTTTTCGATAATGTCCATATCAAGCGGTGTTATAAACGGTGCAGGCCATACAATGATAACGATGTTTTTTGCTTTTCTGTCGCTGTGGGCAATAAGAGTACCGTTAGCATGGTTTTTATCGAAGACAAGCCTTGGCCTCACAGGGATATGGATTGCCATGTCGCTGAGCTTTGCAATAACAATGATTGTCAGCCTTATTTATTACTTTTCCGGAAGGTGGAAGAAGTCGTTTATTGTAAAAACTTCCGGATTGGCTAAAAAACTTTGAACTGTATCATAATCTGTTTAGGAGAGAAAGCGTATGATAGATTTTAAAAAGGGTACGGAACAGATGGATCGCCCGGAGATTCTTTACCGGTTGTTTTTCCCGCAAAAGGAATCTGTGGAAGGTTTGGGGCTGCCTGATATGGTAAGCCCCCTATTCGAGGTAGAGAAAGGTGTTTCTGTCGGTTGCCGGTTTTATCCGGTTCAAATGGATGGACCCAATATTTTATTTTTTCATGGCAACGGTGAAACCTGCCTCGATTATGATTATGTGGCCCCTCTTTACGGGAAGCAGGGACTTAATCTTTTTGTAGCTGATTATCGTGGATACGGATATAGCGGTGGAATCCCCACATGCAGCAATATGATTAATGATGCCCATCCGATATTTCAAGGTTTTACTAACTTGCTTCATGAACGGGGTTTTACCGGAAGTCTTTTTATTATGGGTCGGTCTCTTGGAAGTGCCCCTGCACTTGAAATAGCATATCATTATCATAAAAAGTTAAAAGGATTAATCGTGGAAAGTGGTTTTGCGGTCGCCCGGAACCAGTTTAAACGACTGGGGGCCATCCACCTCCTTAATGAAGGAGAAGAGCCTGTAGGTTTCGGTAATGACCTGAAAATAAAGGAAATAACCATTCCGACTTTGATTATTCACGGGGAAGATGACGATATTATCCCCTCCACAGAGGGAAGGATGCTCTATGCGCTATCCGGGGCTTCGGAGAAGGTCTCGTTCTTTGTGCCTCATGCCGGTCATAACGACCTGATGATGCTGGCTGCAAATGAATATATGGAAATTATCGAAAAGTTTATAAAAAGACTATAAAACAATAAATCGGATTATCGGGAATGAAGTATTGTGAATGGAAGAAATATTAAGCTCCAAAGTAATGAACGACATAAAGAAAAAGTACGCAAGAACCGGATGAGTCATATAAATGAGCTTGCTTCATGAATTGTAGTATCCTATAATGTAGAAACGTCGAAAATTATACTATTAAGGAGAATAGAATGGCACTTACGGGAATACAGATTTTTAAGCTTCTTCCCAAGACAAATTGCGGAGAGTGCAAGTTCCCTACCTGTCTTGCCTTTGCAATGGCGCTGGCATCCGCCAAGGCTGAACTCGACGCATGTCCTTATGTGTCTGATGATGCAAAGGAACGGTTGTCTGATGCAAGCGCCCCCCCGATAAGGCAGTTGACAATAGGAACAGGGGATTATGAGGTAAAGATTGGTGGTGAAACGGTTCTATTCAGGCATGAGAGGACCTTTTTCAATAAACCAGGTCTTGCAGTTATAATTACAGACAGTATGGATGATGGAGAAGTTGAAAGCAGGTTCGCAAAAATAGCCTCCCTTCAGTATGAAAGGGTCGGCCTGACACTAAGACCCGAACTTGTTGCATTAAAAGAAACGGGCAATAAAGAAAGATTCATTAACCTTGTACAAAAGGCCTGCCAGAAGCCTTACAGTATAATTATCATTTCTTTTGATCAATCTGTTATGAAAGCTGCCCTTGAAATTGCAAAAGACAAAAAACCCCTTATATATGCTGCAACTAAAGACAACTATGAGGCCTTTGGCAAGCTTGCAAAAGAATATACCTGCCCTCTTGCCGTGGCCGGGCAAGGCATGGAAGAAGTAGCTGACCTGACTGAAAAACTTACCGATATGGGGCTTAAAGACCTTGTAATTGACACCTCAACCCGAACAATAAGAGAGAGTTTTCAGGAACAGCTGATTATAAGGCGTGCGGCTATCGTGAGTAAATATAAACCGTTTGGATTTCCGACCATCGTTTTCCCTGCAGAAATGACTGGCAACTTTATGAAGGAAACACTTATTGCCTCATGTTTTATTGCTAAATATGCAGGGATTATAGTTATGAGCGATTTTGAAGGTGAAAGCATATTTCCACTTCTTCTCCAGAGGCTGAATATATATACAGACCCACAAAGACCCATGACAACTCAGGAAGGCATCTATCCTGTAAATAATCCGGATGAAAATTCACCGGTGCTGGTTACATGCAATTTTACCCTTTCTTATTTTATTGTAAGTGGCGAGATAGAAAATTCGAGGGTCCCAAGCTGGCTTTGTGTGATGGATACAGAAGGTCTGTCGGTAATGACGGCATGGGCTGCAGGTAAGTTTTCCGGTGATATTGTAGGCATGTTTATAAAAAAATCCGGTATTTCTGATAAGGTAAAACATAGAAAGCTTATTATCCCGGGTTATGCTGCAATGATCCTCGGCGACCTTGAAGAAGAGCTTCAGGGATGGGAAATCCTTGTAGGGCCGAGAGAAGCAGCACATATACCGGCTTATTTTAAGACTCAGAAAATGTAAGGTTAACATTTCTGTATTTTTATTTCCGGCTTGGACTGTAATAATATTTAATTATAAGCAGGATAAATGCCGCAAAAACTTATTAATAAACTCAATGATTACAAACAAATATTTAACCGTACACCTGTTGTGGTGTTTTTATGGCGTTTTGCTCCGGATCGTTCAGTTGAGTTTGTTTCAGACAATGTCCAAAAAATCCTCGGTTATACGGTTGAAGATTTTATCTCAGGGCACATCCTATTGCCTGATATAATGCACCCGGAGGACATTCCGGGTCTCGAAGCCGAATATGCATTATACAGACAACAGGGCATACAAGAGTTTACTCAACAGTACCGGCTAAAAATAAAATCAGGCGAATACCGCTGGTTTGAAGACCATACATCGGCTCTAACAGATGAATATGAAGATGCTGCCCTTTATCAGTCAATCATTGTGGATATAACAGAACGGAAGCTGATGGAAGACAGGCTTAAAGAAGGCGAACGTTTTCTATCTAATATATTTTCAAGTGTACAGGACGGCATAAGTGTTATTGACAAAGAGTTTAACATCGTTCGTGTTAACCCGACAATGAATCGTTATTATTCAAACAAATTGCCCCTTATTGGAAAAAAATGTTACGAGGTCTACCATGGCCAGGAAGTACCCTGCGAGGAATGTCCCAGTATAAAGACATTCGAGACCGGTAAACCCGCCCATGAGATAATGTTGAAGCATGGCATCGAAGGAGAGTCGATGAGATGGCTCGATTTGTTTACTTTTCCGCTCATCGATATGGGTACAGGTGAAATGAGCGGAGTAATAGAGTATGCCCGTGACATTACAAAACGCAAAAATGCTGAAGAATTGTTAAAAGAGAATGAAGCTAAATTCCGTACATTGTTCGATCTGGCAAGTGATGCGATATTTTTGTTGGATGACGAAAAGATTGCAGACTGCAATAATAAAACACTTGAGATGTTCGGGTACACAAACGAGCAGCAGGTTATCGGAAAGACGATGTATGACCTTTCGCCTCCTTTACAAGCGGACGGAAGGGATTCCAAAGAAAAGTCCATTGAAAAAATAAACAATGCAATTTCTGGCGAATCCCAATTTTTTGATTGGAAACATTTAAGGCACAACGGTACGGTTTTTGATGCGGAAGTAAGTCTCAGCCTGTTTAAGTTGAAAGATATTTTTTTCACGCAATGCATAGTCCGTGATGTTACTTACCGCAAACGCATGGAAGAAGAGCTTATCAAATCGAAGAATCTTGAGTCCATAGGTACACTTGCAGGCGGCATAGCGCACGATTTCAATAATCTCCTCATGGTTATAATGGGCAACATTTCTCTTGCGAAGATGCATTTGAGCCCTGATAATAAAGTTATAGAAAGGTTGTCAGATGCTGAAAATGCTTCAATCGCAGCAAAAGATTTAACCCAGCAGCTTATTACGTTTTCCAGAGGCGGAGAACCCTGGAAAAAAGTAATAGGGGTTGCTCCTTTGATAAAGAGTACTGCCCGGTTTGTACTGAGCGGCTCCCGCATTAAATGTAAATATTTTTTATCCGAAAATATCCATCCGATACATGCCGATGAAGTTCAACTTCGCCAAGTAATTCACAATATCATGAATAACGCAAGAGAGTCCATGGCTACAGGGGGAATAATTACAATACGTGCTGATAATGTTGAGATTAATCAAAAGGACAATATTCCTCTGACTTATGGAGATTATGTAAAAATATCCATAGAGGACAAAGGTATAGGGATTAAAGAGGAACACCTCGGGAAGATATTTGACCCTTATTTTAGTACAAAAGGTCTGGGAGTTCAGAAGGGCATGGGACTTGGCCTTTCAGTTTCGTATTCTATAATAAAGAAACATAATGGATATATTTTGTTGGAATCTACCCTGGGGGTAGGAACAACCGTCCATATATACCTGCCCGCCTTTAAAAAAGAAGCAGAAGGCGTTGACACAGACAAATTTATTTCTGCAAAGGGAAAAATACTCGTAATGGATGATGTTGAGGAAGTGAGGCTTGTTACAAGCAATATGCTTATTGAACTGGGATATGAAGTAGTATGTGCAGAAGACGGCAGAGAGGCAGTAGAACTTTATAAACAGGCCGGAGAAATTGGTTCTCCTTTTAATGCAGTGATACTTGATCTTACCATTCAAGGGGGTATGGGAGGAAAAGATACAATTTCAGAGTTGCTTTCTATAGACCCGTATGTGAATGCGCTCATTGCGTCAGGTTACACAGATGACCCTATTATAGATAATTTTAGGGATTATGGATTTAAAGGCGCCGTAATCAAGCCCTATAAAATAGAAGCATTGGATGGGGCTTTAAAAATGTTGATTCCTCATTCGTAGATGACCTTAGTAGAGATAAAAAACATTTTTACCAATATTCCAGACTGTACTTCCAAAGAAGTCTTTGAAACCTTATTGGATAATGGCAATTTTAAAATAGAAAGGATTGTCTCTATGGGTCAGACAACGCCTGCCGGGGAGTGGTATGATCAGGAAAGGGATGAATGGGTTATCGTTCTTACAGGGAGCACCGGTTTGTCTTTCAAAGGAGATAGAGAAATAAGAGTGATGAAGCCGGGAGACCATCTTTTTATCCCTGCGCATACTATACACAGAGTTGAATGGACAACCAGCCATGAAAAAACCATTTGGCTGGCAATTCATTTTCCAGCAGGTCAGAAGTTGTAGATATTTACATCCATGTAACTTTCGCGGGGCTTCGATCAATCCATTGCGAGAATGTTATTTCAGGGTATCCAAGAGTCAGCCCGCCATATATTTTGTGTTTCCCTTGTATCCCAAGGAGCTTTGGTATGATTTTGTCGTTATTACAGGCCAGTACAACGTAACCTGTATAAAAATTGCCGAGCCCCAGAGAGCACGCAACAAATGTGGCATTCTGAATAGCAAGGTTGGCATTTTCATTGGCAAAACGAATTGTACTGTCTGCATAAAACAATAACAGTACAGGCGCTCCAAAGAGAACCAGATCCGTATCCTGGTGCATCTTTTCTAAAATAAGCTCGAACTGACCTACCCATTTTGCAATTGTTCCGACATCCTGTGCCTCACGCAAGAGGTAAAGTTTTTTCAAGATAGGGTTTTTCAATTTTTTTGCTGCCGTGCCAAGCCATTCTGCCGTGCTGGAGGCTACGTTGTGAAGAAGCGTTTTATCCTGAATTACCATGAATCTGGTGCTCTGAGCATTTTTGGCACTCGGAGCAAATCTTGCACCGTCAATTACCTTCTCGATCATCTCCTTTTCAACCGGTCTATCCTGAAAAGTCCTTGTGGAACGCCTTGACACAATCATTTCATGTACCTGTTCATATGAAGGCATAAGGTTATTTTGCACAGGATGTATGCTTGCCGGCGGACAGTCGATCTGACGGATCGCCCCTGAGGGGCATATTAAAACACAATGACCACAGGAGTTGCACGATCCTTCATGGGCTACCACAGGTATTGAACCTTTGCCCTCCCAGGATAAAACCTTCGGACAGATACTGACGCAGAGACCATCCTTCCGGCAGAGCTCCGGGTTAATAGTAACTATGGGCATATTTCCTCCTTTATTATTTTACCGGAATAAAATTGTGATATAATATAACGTATTATTATGGAGATGTCTTGGTAATCACAAAATGGATTATAGTATTTGTGATATGGTGTATGGGCTTATTGTGCTGGCCTATGGACAGCCAGAGTACAACACAGATAATTCATTTCCCTGTCGTGATTGATTATTCCTTTATTCGCTCAGCCTTTATACAACAGGCTTTTACCCAGCCTGGTGGTCGGGCTACCCCCCTGAATACAAAAGATGGATGTACACAAATAGATCTCTGGGATCCAAAAGCCGGACCGGAGAAGTCGTCTCTCAAACTGAGCAGTACAATGAAAATAAAGACCGGTTTTCCCATTGCCGGGAATTGCATGCAGTTGGCTGAATGGCAAGGCCCCATAGATATTTTGCAGCGTATTGTTGTTGATGAAAAAGGCACGAAAATGGCAATGCAAGCTATGGAATTCAAGCCCATGGGCTTGGATAAAACAAACGCCAGCGTCAATAAAATGCTTACAGACCTTATACAGTCCTCTTTAAGCTCATATTTTGGCAAGATGAGTATAGATTTGACAGGGACATTTAAGGGTTTACAGGATCAATTGCCAAATTTTTTTTCAACCTCTTATCAATCCGGCCTTGGGGCGTGGCTTTCATCCATACGAATTAATGGAACCCAGTTAAAACCGGAGGGAATTGTCCTTGATGTAATTATTGACGTGGATGCTGCGCAACCATCGGGAGATGTGAGTAAGACTCCCGAATCGAAAACGGAAATACAACGTCTTATAAAAACCTGGGAAGAATGGGATGCTTTCTCTGTTTATCAGCTCCAGGCTGTCATGGGACAGCCTGTCACAGATGATGAAAAAGATAATGTCTTGGAGGCGCTCCTGGATAGACGTTATGAATTTGTACAGGCGTTGGAAGATGGAGCATTGAGCCAGGATTTAATTCTCAGGCAATTTACTGAAAACTGGCAAAAACTCAGTGATTTCTACAGGAAACACCTGGCTCAAACGCTATCGAATTCGCCGGCAGATTATCTGTCTTTTATTGCAACTTCCGATGCTCTGGTTGCTCTCAGCAAAACAGGATTGGGTTCAGGACTCAATGTCAACCATGACGGGTTGTTGAAATTGATGAAGCTTCTTGGCGGAACAAAGGCAGAGACTGATTTGCATTATTCCCCCGGGGTCAATCGTTCTTTACAGACATTCTTTGGCCTCGGCCAGAGTCTTGATGATCCGGAGCTTTCCATGAACATATCAGCAATCAGTCTTTTGAAGGGGGATAGTGAGGCGCCTTACTATGCTGATGAGTCTGATTCAGGACTCGAACAGGCTAAGGCATGGATATTTAAGAAGGAAAATGTCGTTCCATATTTGAGCAGAATAAGGCTTGAACTGGAGTGGCAAAGTAGTGAGATATTGTCTAAAGCTAAGCTTGACGCAAAATACCAGTCCCTTTTTCCGCTCATTATGCAGGCTACGGCATGGCAGGAAAGCTGTTGGAGGCAGTTTGTTGAAAAACAAGGAAAGGTATCTCCCATCTATTCTTATAATAAAAGCTCAGTAGGTATGATGCAGATAAATGAAAGGGTTTGGCGCGGTATATACCAACCCGAGAGCCTGCAATGGAATGCCCGATATAATATACGTGCAGGCTCAGAAATTCTAGATTTATATATGCGGAAATATGCCCTTCGCAAACCTGAGTCTCGAAATATCAGTAACGATTTACTTGCAATGGCAGTATACGCCATGTATAATGGCGGGCCGGGACAATTCAAGAAATTCCTTGCAAGGACAAAAAATAATACCCAACAAAAAACAGATAAACTTTTCTGGGAAAAGTACTGGTGGACTAAGAACAATCAGGTTAACAAGGTCTCGGTTTGTTTAACCGGGAAGTAATTCCGATTCCAAAGAATGGTTCCCAACCAGCTTCCCGCCTTTTATTCCCTGCACATTTATTTGCTGAATTATTATAATCTTTTACAACTTAAACTGTTTGTGATAATCTATTGGACACATGATCATTTCTATTGCAAACCAGAAGGGAGGCGTCGGGAAAACAACGACAGCAGTAAATTTGGCAGCATCCCTTGCCATATCCGAAAGAAAAACTCTTATTATCGACATAGACCCTCAGTGCAATGCAACAACAAGTTTTGGTATTACATACAGCGGTCTTTATGCACATCTGTACCATATGCTTATCGGCAATAAAGATATAAAAGAGGTGATCAAGAAAACAGCGGTGCCCTATCTGGATATTGTTCCGGCACATCCTGATCTGATCGGTGCCGAGGTCGAGCTTCTCGATGCGGAAAGCAGAGAATTTATATTAAAGAATATCCTGGAACAGCTAAACAATACCTACAAGTACACCATTATAGATTGTCCACCCTCTCTTGGCCTGCTGACAATAAATGCGCTTGTGGCATCTGATTTTGTCATTATACCCTTGCAGTGTGAATACTTTGCACTTGAGGGACTAGCAATGCTTCTGAGAACAATAACTATTATTAAGAGGAGACTGAACCCGAAGCTGGATACCATGGGGGTGCTTCTTACAATGTTTGATAAGAGGAATAATCTTTCCTTCAGGGTTATGGATGAAGTAAAAAGTTACTTTAACGATAGTGTATTCAAAACGGTTATACCGAGAAATGTAAAACTGAGCGAGGCACCAAGTTACGGAAAACCTGCCATACTATATGATATATGTTCAAGGGGTGCGGAGAGTTATCTTGAACTTGCTTCGGAAATACTTGAAAAGGGGGCCTAATGCTGAAAAAAGACCCGTTAGGAAAAGGTTTATCGGCCATACTCAAGGACATTGAAGAAAAAGGAGTAACAAGGGTTGTACCTATAAGCGAAATTGTTGCCGGCAAGTCCCAGCCACGATTTGAAATAAAGGACGATTCTATTGTCGAGCTTGCCGCATCTATCAGGGAAAAAGGGCTTCTCCAGCCTGTTATACTGAGAAAAAAAGGTAAGGGCTACGAGATCATTGCAGGGGAAAGAAGATACCGGGCATCTATTATGGCAGGGCTTAATGAGGTGCCTGCTGTTATAAAAGATGTTGACGATAAAGAGGCTCTTGAGATAGCCTTGATCGAAAATCTCCAGAGGGTGGACCTTAATGCTGTCGAAATTGCCGTGGTATACGACAGGTTTGTTGAAGAGTTCGGTTATACCCATGAAGATATTGCAAAGAAGACAGGTATCAACAGGAGCTCAGTCACCAATTTTATCAGGCTTCTCAAGCTCCCGGAATGGACAAAAAAGCTGATTGTTGAAGGGAAAATCTCTCAGGGCCATGCAAGGGTGCTGATTACACTTAACAGCGAAAACGAGCAGAGAAGATTCGTTGATAAGGTTTTAAAAGAAGGTGTTTCTGTAAGGGAACTTGAAAGGGAAGTTAAAAAGAAATCAGTCGGAAAGACATCTCCCTTCCCATACCTGGAAGAGTCTCTCAGAGAAATGCTGGGAACAAAAGTAGATATTACATACAGGAAAAACAAAGGTAAAATTATCATAGAGTTTTACTCACAGGAAGACCTCGAAAGGATTACAGAAGCAATATCACTCTCCTGATATTGCCCTTTTTACAAGGGTTTTTGCAATTTCAACCTTGTATGCATTCCTGCTGAGCGGTCGCGCATCTGCAAGGGCTTTTTCTGCTGCAAGTACAGCAATATCTTTATTATTGGGCTGCCCTTTGAGGATTTCTTCGGCCTTTTTTGCACGAACAGGTCCGGGGGCAACTGCCCCGAGGGCAATACGCGCATCAATGCATATGCCTTCTTTAGCGGTTATAATTGATGCAACACTGACTATTGCAAAATCCACAGGGCTTCTCAGAGTAAATTTGAGGAATCTTTGTCGAGTCGGTAATAAGGCTTTTTGAATCTCTATTTCTCTGACCATTTCATCCTGCGCAATTGCATTCCCCAGAGGGCTGAAAAAGTCCGTAACCGGAACCCTCCTTTCTCCTTTTGTTCCAACAATGAGTATCTGTGCATCAAGGGCAGCGAGGGCTACGGCGGTATCGGAAGGGCAAACAGCAAAGCATTTCTTTCCTCCCATGATTGCATGGTAGCGGTTGTCGCCTGCAACAGCAAGACAGGAGCCCTTCCCTTTCCGCAGGCAGAGGATTGGTCCTCCGATATGGCGCGGATATCGGTAATACCAGCAGCGCACATCCTGACAGAGGTTTCCTCCTATTGTGGCAGAATTGCGTATCTGGGGCGTGGCAACAGACCGGGCTGCCTCTGTAAGAACCCGATAACTGTTCTGAAGGAGGGGATGTTCTGCAATACGGGAAAGCTTTGTTAATGCCCCTATTTTCAGCGTTTTGTCATCCTCTTTGATATAATCGAGGCCTGATATGGTTTTGATATCAATAACAGCTTTGGGGTATTCGAAGAGATTTTCTCCTTTAAGGGTGAGGAGCAGGTCTGTCCCGCCTGCATTAAGTACGGCCTTACCGTTATAATTTAAAAGAAGTGTGCATGCTTCTTCAGTTGATCCTGCGATGATATGTTTGAAAGATCTCATCATATTGTACCCGGTTTTTTGACTTTTTGAGTCACCTTGCCCAGAGCAGCGAGCACCTTCTCCGGTGTGACCGGATATTCATGCAGCCATACTCCTAAAGCATTGGATACAGCCATCAGCACTGCCGATGGGCCGGGAGATGTGGCTATTTCCCCTACCCCTACTGCATGGAAACGGTGACTGGGGAAAGGTGTTTCGAGCACCACGTTGTCTATTATTGGCAGTTCGGAAAAGGTCCGCCATTTGTATTCAATCATGTTGGCATTGAGTATATGACCTGTTTTATAATCGATCACGGTTTCCTCAAAGAGGGCACTGTCAATGCCCCCTGAGCCGAGGCATCCGTTAAGCTGGCCTTCGAGCCCCGGAGGGTCTATGATCTGACCGGCATCTGTAGCGTTTACAACACGCAGCAGGTTTACTTTCCCTGTTTCCGTATCAACCTCTACCTCGACAAATGTCATCATACAATTGGACAGTGTATAATCCGGTTCGAAACGCCCATAGCCAGTAATGGTACGGTCTATGCTCATGGCTTTCCAGGGTATCCGCTTTTCCGGATTGTCCTTGATAAAGATCATTCCGTCTATTGTATCCAGGTCGGATGGATCTGCGCCAATCCTGGGGGATATGAGTTCAAAGAGCTTTTGTTTTGCATCCTGTGCTGCTGCTATGACGGCGCTTCCAATGGCATAAGTTCCCCGTGACCCTGCAGGTCCGAACTCATAGGGGTTGATAAGCGAATCGGAAGGTGCAACGGAAACCCGTTCCATGGGTAGTTGCAGTACCTCAGCCACCATCTTGACAAAGTTCGTCCTCTGTCCGGTCCCGTGTTCTGTTATACAGGAAAAAAGTATAGCAGTTCCATTTGGGTGCAACCGCACATATGCCTCCGATGCATCCTCTCCGATATCGGCGTTTCCATGTACGCCAACGCCTATGCCTGTTCTTTTTGCACCGTTTACTTTGGTTGGCTTCAGCCAGCCCTTCCACTTTTTTTTCCATCCGAATACGTCGGCACCCTTATCCATTGTCTTTGTATAATCTACGCCACGATATGTATACCAGATACCGTCCCGCCAGTAGTACCCGTCACCAGGTTTAACATAATTCTTTTTGAAAAATTCCAGGGGATCAAGTCCTGCCTTTTCCATGGCAAGGCTTACAAGCGGTATAAGAGCACATTTCAACTCCTGGCCGCCGAAGCCCCTTACAATACCGGAGGCGTTTCTGTTTGTGCAGACAATGGTGGGCCTTAAGTCCCAGTTAGGACAACGTACCATGATCTGCACCTCGCCGCAGCCTACAGCAACCTGTGACTGTGTGGTCATGGAATAGTAACCGGTGTCGATTAACCACCTGCCGGATATTGCTGTGACTGTTCCATCCTTTTTCATGCCCACTTTGGCTTGCATGCGCGATCCGGGTCTAAGCGTAAATGCTGCGAGGTGTTCTTCTTTGGTAAAAACGACCTTTACCGGTTTACCTGTTGCCCTGCTGAGAAGTACGGCGTGAGCCTGTACCTGCCAGGACATGAATTTCGATCCGTAACTGCCGCCGCAAGGGCCGCCAATGGTTCTCACCTGCACCTTTCTGTCGAAGACATGAAAAAGAGTGATTTTGTCCATGTATGACGCCTGATTTGATACCCACAGAGTTACACTGTCAGGATCTTCCCACAGGGCTATAACCCCTGGCGATTCAGGTGGCATAGGGTTGGGTATGTTCTCATAACCGAAAGTGCCTTCTGTTATCACGTCAGCATCTTTGAAGCCTTTCTCTACATCTCCCATAACAACTTCTTTCAGGTTCTTTGGCCCGAAAAAGGGAACACCCGGGGTTACAATGTTGCCGGGGAACTCATCATACAATTGGGGCGCATCAGGCTTAAGAGCCTCTTCCATTTCAAAAACAGCAGGTAAAACTTCATATTTGACATCTATCAGACTGAGCGCTTCCTGTGCTATTTCTTCGCTGGTTGCAGCAACAAGGGCCACAGCATCACCGACAAACCGGACTTTACGATCAAGAACACGCGTGCTGCGCGGCGTGCCGCCCTTCCAGTCAGGGGTATCTTCCCAGGTAAGGACTGCCTTTACACCAGTCAGTTTCAGCGCCCTCGTTTTGTCAATGTTTGCAATTATGGCATGGGGGTAAGGGCTTCTCAGTACCTTTCCATAGAGCAAATCCGCGACTTTTATATCGTTTAAAAACCGCGTATTGCCTGTGACAATATCGGTTGCGTCTTTGCGGGGAGTAGCCTTGCCGATAAACCGGTATGCTCCGGTCATTTTTCCTGCCCTGTCTGTTTTGATACTGCCATAACAGCATCAATAACCTGATAATGGCTTATGCAACGGCAAAAATTGCCAGAAAGGGCTTCCTTTACTTCTTCTTCTGTGGGGGAAGGTGTTTGGGTCAGGAGTGCCTTTGCACTCATGATTATGCCCGGTGTGCAAAATCCGCATTGAAAGGCTGTATGGTCAATAAAAGCCTGCTGAATAGGATCGAGCATTCCCGTGATAGGGTCTTTCAACCCTTCAATTGTTGTTATTATCTTTTTGTCGCATTCAATAGCAAGAGTCATGCAGGAAAGCACTGCCTTTCCATCCATGAGAACGGTGCAGGCCCCGCAGGCCCCGTTGTCGCACGATATCTTGGTACCTGTAAGGCCGAGCGTTTCTCTTAGCGTATGAGCAAGTGTATGTGAAGGCTCAATCTGACCCGGGCCGCTCCCCACGTCCAGTTCATAGATATGCCCATTGACCAAGAGGCTGATGTGGTGTGTTTCAGGGGACTTTTTTCTATTTTTTCCTGACATGCCTGCCTACAGTGCTTCTGTTATTAATTCAACGGATAATATTATCATATAAAACCAATATGGGAAATAAAAAAAGTCAGGGTTTGAAAAACCCTGCCTTATGAATATTAAAGATAACTATTTGCTGAATCTTTTTCTCAAATCTGCAAGACCGAGAAACCCCGGAGCGAGAAGGAGAAGTGAAGGCGGATGGGGAACGGGATTTGTTACTGTAAGGTTGGTTATACCTATATAACCATCAGTAAGTGTGAAATAGCTTATTATGGGGCTATCTTCAAGAAAACCGTATTTAATTGTGAAAAATATATGAATATGGGCTCATCCTGTTATTACATACCCATAGCTACCACCAGCCATATAGGTTTTCTAAGATGAGCCATAATATGCAATTCCTCTGGTGAAAAACCTGTATTGTCCTTGATACTTAATAACATTAGGTATTTCTATTCGCCAGGTATTCTGATATAATACGTTAAAGTTAATATAAATAAAATATCGGTTATTAAGGGAATAAAATATTATGGTAATTACTAACTACAAAAACGATATGTGCACTGAAGAAAAAGTCCTTATGTCTGTGGTGAGAGCGGCAGAAACCTTTAAGAGGGCTATATCTGCTATTTTCAGAAACTACGACCTTTCTTTTCCGCAATACAATGTCCTCAGGGTGTTGGATGCTTCAAAAAACGGCCAGAGCAGGATTACGCATGTGAGCCAAATTATGCTTGTCCCTGGCGCCAACATGACCGGCATTGCCAAGAGGCTTGAAAAGAATGGCTTTATTATAAGAAAATCAGATCCCAGAGATGAGCGTGTAACGATACTTGAAATTACACAAAAGGGAAAAGTTACCCTGGCAAATATAGAAAAAGATCGGGATAAATGTCAGGAAAAAATGCTAAAGGGTTTTTCTGAAAAAGAAAAGGGAGAACTTCTCTCTGAAGTTAAAAAACTGATCAAAAACAGTTTGGAGATTGGATAAAAACATATTATTGTTTCAACCATCCCTTAAGACCGGATGATCACATCATCCGTTAACTTATCGTGGACAATCAAGTCCCATCTTTGTTATGCTAACTACACATTAACTGTTCTATGATACAAGAAACAACATAAGCTTTGAGGCAACTATCCTCCGGCTTTGCTATTCTTAACAAATGTTATCGCAAGGAGATTTTATGAAAAAGGCATTTTTCTTTATGGCTTTATGCATGATTGTATCTGTTTTTCTAACTTCCTGCAGCGGCGACAAGGGTTCTACCATCAGAATAGGCGTAATCGCTGAATTGACCGGCGATATGCCTGCGGTAGGCGAGTCGTGCAAGAAGGCGGCAGAAATGGCTGCCCAGGAATTGAATGATGCAGGCGGACTCGATATTGACGGGAAAAAATATAAAGTAGAACTTTTTATTGAAGATAATGCCGGCAAAGCCGACCAGTCTGCCTCTGCAACCCAGAAGCTGATTACACAGAAAAAGGTCCATGCTATAGTCGGTCCGAATGCAACCCGCTATGCCATCCCTGCGTCGGAGATTGCCGAGAGTTCAAAGGTTGTCCTTATAAGTCCATGGTCTACGAATCCTAAAACTACCCTTGATGCCAAAACAAGTGCCCCAAAAAAATATGTATTTCGGGCCTGCTTCATTGATCCTTTTCAGGGCCGGGTTGTTGCAAAGTTTGCCATGGAAAGTCTGAAGGCAAAAAAGGCTGCAGTGCTCTATGATGTGGCCTCTGATTACAATAAAGGCATTGCCGAGTTTTTTAAAGAGACCTTTGAAAAGAGCGGAGGTAATGTCGTAGCTTTTGAGACTTACACCACGAACGACAAGGATTTTTCAGGACAGTTGACAAAGATCAGGAAGGCTTCCCCTGATATAATATTTTTGCCCAATTATTACAGCGAGATACCTTTGCAGATTCAACAGGCAAAACGCCTTGGCATTGAAGTACCGATTGTTGGAAGCGATTCATGGGGCAGCCAGGAACTGCTTAAGCTATGCGGCAAGGATTGTGAGGGTTGTTATTTCAGCACCCATTATGCTGCCGATGCTGCAACCCCTGTAGCGGCAAAATTTATTGAAGTTTTTAAGGCAAAATATAAGGTTATGCCTGACGATGTAGCAGCACTTACATATGATTCCTTCGGGCTGCTCTGGCAGGCTATTAAAGGAGCCAACCGGATCGACCGGCAGGCAATTCGCGACGCATTAGCCGGAATACCCAGGTACGAGGGTGTAACAGGAAATATGCAGTTTAAGGAAGGATCGGGTGATCCCATAAAGAGCGCGGTAATCCTCCGGATTAAGGATGGAAAATTTGTTTATTTTGTGAGCGCAAACCCATAATAATGATCTAGGATTTTCGATTGCAGTTTTTTAAACACAGAACGAATCATCATGAGGCAAACCTCAATGAGGGATCGATAAGGAATTGTGAACATATTTTTTTTTCGAAGCAAGCTCCGGGATATAAAACCCGATGGGCAATTAAAAAATTCAAAATACATTTTCGGATTGCGGTGATTTAATGTCCTATATTCTCCAGCAATTAATCAATGCATTTCAGCTCGGCAGCATCTATGCATTGATTGCTCTGGGCTATACAATGGTCTATGGAATTCTAACTATGATAAATTTTGCCCATGGCGATCTTTTCATGGTGGGAGCTTTTCTTTGTTTTGTCGCTGCGGTCTTTCTGAAACTCTCCTTTGTGCCGGTGATGTTGATATCCATGTTCGGCGTGGCCCTGCTCGGGGTTTTAATTGAACGTCTTGCCTATAAGCCCTTAAGGCAGGCACCACGTGTATCCGCAATTATTACAGCATTGGGAGTAGGGCTTTTTCTGGAAAATTTTACACTTGCTCTTAACCCTTACCCCAAACAAATACCCCAGCTTATGTCAAATACGACATGGACTATCCTCGGGTTATCAATATCTTCTCTCCAGGTGTTTATAATTGTGCTTTCGTTATTGTTGATGCTGATACTGGACCTTATTGTAAGGAAGACCATGGTTGGCATAGCCATGCGCGCCATTTCCTGGGACAAGGCAACGGTGCCTCTCATGGGGGTGCCTATGAACCTTATAATTTCTGCAACCTTTGCCATCGGCGCCAGTCTTGGCGGAGCAGCAGGTGTAATGTACGGTCTGGCATATCCGGTAATCGACCCGTATATGGGTATCATGATAGGATGGAAAGCTTTCATATCAGCCGTGGTGGGCGGTATCGGCAATATCAGGGGTGCCATGATCGGCGGCTATATTCTCGGCATGGTGGAAATCCTGGTAGTTGCTTTTTTCCCTTCTACATACCGAGACTTTGTTGCTTTTGCGCTCCTGCTCGTACTGCTTATATTCCGGCCTTACGGCATACTCGGCAAACCACATCCCCAAAAGGTATAGATTGTGGAAAACCGTGAAGGCATAGCTCAAACAATTAAACAACTCCGGGGAAGGTTGATGCGTGCACGCTGGCTCCTGCCGGCGCTTCTGGCCTTTTTTTTCCTTGCCGCTCTTGCCATCCATCGTTTTGATCTCCTTGATCTTTATGTACAACTTATCCTGATGTATGTGGGCATAAATATCATCCTTACATTGAGCCTTAACCTGATAAACGGTTATATGGGAGAATTCTCCGTAGGCCATGCAGGTTTCATGGCTGTAGGCGCATATATTGCTTCCTGGCTTACAGTTAGAGTTTTTCCGATTCACTTAGCGGCATGGCTTTTTCCTCTTGCAGTTTTTGCAGGAGGTCTCGGGGCAGCCATGGTCGGATTGATAGTAGCCTTTCCGTCATTCAAAACAAGAGGCGATTACCTTGCCATCGTTACCCTCGCCTTTGGTATGATTGTCAAGTCAGCCATAGAAAATATTGAAGCCCTCGGCGGACCCAGAGGTTTTTTAGGGATGGAGAAACTGTCCACGCTGCCATGGGTATTCTTCTGGGTAGCAATGTCCGTATGGGCAATAAGGAACCTTGTTTATTCAAATTTCGGGAGAGGAGTACTCTCAATACGTGAAGACGAGATTGCAAGCGATTTGATGAGCGTTAATACAAAAGAGGTAAAAATCATCGCATTTGTTGTATCCTCTTTCTTTGCAGGGGTTGCGGGAGCCCTCTTTGCGCATGTTTTGCAATTTATCAATCCCCGTGCTTTTGATATTATTAAATCGACGGACATACTTATTATGGTATACCTTGGCGGTATCGGGTCCATTGCCGGATCAATTCTTGGAGCAACGATTTACACAGTACTGCTTGAGGTTTTGAGACCCATGGGCATATGGCGTATGGTTTTTATGCCGCTTATGCTGGTAATGCTCATGCTTTTCCGGCCAAAGGGCATTATGGGCCTCAAGGAATTCCGTTGGTTTATCCCTGTGCGCGATGTTTTTGCAAGCATGCGGTGGCGTGAAAAAAATGGGGATAGTCAATGACCATCCTCAGTGCCCAAGGGGTAACTCACAATTTCGGCGGTCTGGCAGCAGTATCAAATTTCAACCTGGATCTGAAAGCACATGAGCTTGTCGGGATTATCGGACCGAACGGTGCAGGGAAAACTACGGTTTTTAATCTCATAACAGGTGTATACAGTGCAACAGAGGGAAGCATTATCTTTGAAGGCACTCGGATTGTTGGAAAACAGCCTAACCAGGTTGCTGCCCTCGGCATTGCGCGTACTTTTCAAAATATACGCCTTTTCAAGGAGATGACTGTCCTTGATAATGTGAGAACTGCATACTATGCGAGAGTAAAATACAACCCTGTTGAAGCGCTCCTTCATACAGGACGTTTCTGCAGGGAGGAGGAAAAGATAATATCCCGTTCCATGGACTTGCTTGCCCATCTGAACCTGGAAGCTAACGCCGATGAACTGTCAAAAAATCTTCCTTACGGGTTGCAACGGAGACTGGAAATTGCCAGAGCTCTTGCCACAGAACCGAAGCTTCTACTCCTTGATGAACCTGCCGCGGGTATGAATCCCAACGAAGTTGACCGGCTTATGGAGCTGATCCGAAGGATAAAGAATGATTTTAACCTTACCATACTGCTCATTGAGCATCAGATGCACCTTGTTATGAATATTTGTGAACGCCTTATAGTGCTTGATTTTGGTGAAACTATAGCCCAGGGCAAACCCTATGATATACAGAATAACCCTTTAGTACTTGAAGCATACCTGGGTAAGGAGACGCAGGGATGAGCGAAAGTGGGATTATACTTGAGGTAAAAGACCTTACCATTACGTATGGAAATATCAAGGCTGTAGATAACATATCATTCCATGTATATGAAGGTGAAATTGTTACGCTCATCGGGGCAAACGGTGCAGGCAAGTCTTCCACGCTGCGTGCTGTTTCAGGCATGTCTCCTTACAAGGGCAGTATATATTACAATCATCTGGATCTGCACAACGTACCAGCCCATCAGATTGTGGCCATGGGCATTGCTCATGTACCGGAAGGCCGCGGCATTTTCGGAAACCTCACGATTATGGAAAATTTGAAGCTTGCTACATGGCAGCGCAAGGATAAAGCAGAAGTTTCAAAAGATTATAACCGCATCTTTACCCTTTTTCCCCAGCTTTATAAGAGAAGGAAACAGCCTGGAGGAACACTTTCTGGAGGCGAGCAGCAGATGCTTGCTTTATCCCGTGCAATTATGAGCAGAGGCAGTATGATGCTGTTGGATGAGCCTTCAATGGGTCTTGCTCCGTTCCTGGTACGTAATATCTTTCAAGTCCTTGCTGAGATAAACCGGGCAGGCGTCACGATCCTCCTTGTTGAACAGAATGCGCTTATGGCTCTATCCATTGCCTCGCGGGCTTATGTGCTTGAGACCGGAAGGATTACCATTTCCGGTTCAGGGGCTGAACTCATCGGCGATCCAAGAGTCAAGGAAGCCTATCTCGGATGCTGAAAAATGTGTTAAAATGTGATGCAAGCCGTGATACTATAGTATTCCGTATGTACCAATTTTTCATGATTTATTATGATTTATTATGATAATATGTCTCAAGGGCTATGCATGGGGGTATTAAATGGCTAATTTTATGGGTAAATTAAAGATTAAGTACAAGTTCTGGATTATTGTAGGCATAGCATTGTTCAGCCTCTTTTTAACAGAGTTCATATTCCTTGTCTCTTTAAAAGAAGATCTCCTTGAAGAAAAAAAAACGCGAACAAGAAACGTTGTAGAAACAGTATATGATGTCGTTCAGTTCTATTACAATTCTGCCAAAGACGGGAAAATCACCGAAGAAGAAGCTCAGCAAAAATCAAAAGATATTGTAAGATCTTTGCGCTATGAAGGAAATGAATATTTCTGGATAAACGACATGAAGGCATTTATGGTTGCTCATCCATACTTTGAATTGGAAGGAAAAGACCAAACAGACCTGAAAGATGTTACAGGTAAAAAGATTGTGGTTGCATTTGTTGAAAAGGTAAGGGCTCAAAAAGCCGGTTTTGTTGAATATTTGTGGAAAAAGCCCGGTACTGAAAAACATACCCAAAAAATTACCTATGTTAAAGGATTTGAACCATGGGGTTGGGTAATAGGCTCAGGAGTCTATACAGATGATGTCGACAGGATATTCCTGAATAAAGCTCTGAAACTGGCGCTGATAATGGTTATATTAACCTTTGTTGTTGTGACGGTATCCTGGCTCATTGCGAAAAGCATCACACAACCGTTATCAGTTATGAAGGAAAGTTTACAGCAGGTTGCTGAAGGCGATTTGCGGATAAATAATGCTGTGGAAGAGATGCAAGCCAGAGGGACCGATGAAATCAGTCAGCTTTTAAACGCCCTCAATCACATGAGGAGAAATCTCGATTCACTTATAGGACAGGTACAGCTCTCAGGCATACAGGTAACGTCATCTACAACACAAATAGCCGCATCGGCAAGACAGCTTGAGTCAACAGTTGCAGAACAGGCTGCATCAATTCGGGAAGTTACAGCAATAACAAATAAGATATCCGGTACATCTGAAGATTTGATGCAGACTATGGGTGGCGTGAGTGAAACAGCCTCAGATACTGCCGGTATGGCCGAAGAAGGGCGTAATTCCCTTAACCGTATGCAATTGTCAATGCGAGCATTTATAGAGGCTACCGGTTACATATCTTCAAAACTGGGCATTATTAATGAGAAAGCAAACAAGATTTCCGGTGTTGTTACCACAATCAACAAGATTTCAGACCAGACCAATCTCCTCTCTCTTAATGCTGCTATTGAAGCAGAAAAGGCAGGAGAATACGGGAAGGGGTTTTCGGTTGTCGCCCGTGAGATCACCCGACTTTCCGATCAAACAGCGATAGCTACAAAAGATATAGAATATATGGTTAAGGAAATGCAGTCTTCAGTCTCATCCGGTGTTATGGAAATGGATAAATTTGCCGAGGGGGTACGACGGAATGTCGAAGCCGTTGAAATTATCGGCGATCAGCTTGGCGATATTATTGATCAGGCAAGGAAGCTTGGTCCACAATTCGAGGTGGTAAATGAAGGGATGCACATGCAGGTTGAGGGAGCACAACATATAAGTGAGGCTATGAACCAGTTGTCGACAGCAGCAGATCAAACGAGGGATTCTCTCCTGGAGTACAAACGGGTTACAGAACAACTCAATTCTGCAGTGCAGGTTTTACAGAATGAAGTATCACGCTTTAAATTGAATCGCGGATAATTTATGAAAATATACTTTAATAGATTTACGATTTTAGAAAAAATCTTTGTTGGAAGCATTATTTTTGCTCTGCCGATCATTGTCCTCCTTTCTTATATGGTTTCAGGGTTTAACCATGACATTAGTTTTGCCCGCCTCGAATCCTGTGGAAATAAGCTGCTCATGCCCCTGGAAACTATTGCTGAACTCATCCCTAAGCATCAATTGCTGGTACGCCTCCATATTGAAGGAGATAAAAATGCGGAAGAAAAAATAAACCTTCTCGCCCAGGATATAGAAAAACAATTTTCCATTCTTCAAACAGAGGGGAGAAAATCGGAAGACCTGCTGCAGATTAGTGAAAAGAACCTGAAGGCTGCGGGTATTGAGCATGGTCATATTTCGGAGATATACAAAAAATGGCAGGGACTACGTTCTAACTGGAAAAATAACGGAACCACCGAGAATGACGACGCCCATGAAGTAATGATACTAAGACCGGTTTGTGAGTTAATCAAAAGGGTTGGGGATACATCAAACATGGTCCTTGATCCAAGTTTGGATACTACCTATTTAATCGATATCGGGCTTCTCACTATGCCGAAAATTCAGGAAAAACTCGGTTTATTCATGCTTTTTGCAGAATCTGTGATTTACAAGGGTTATACATCCCAGGAAGACAGGATAAAATTTGCTGTTTTTTCTGCCATGCTTGAAGACGAACTTAAGCATATCAACCAGAGTGTGGAAACAATACTTAGAGAAAGTAAAAAATTACATGATGCCGATACTTTGCTTCAAAAAAACATTCCTCCTTTGTTGGAAGAATACAAAACATCTATTATCCCTTTTCTTTTTATATTGAAACGTTTTTCCAACGATCCTAATTTCAAAATACCGGCTATGGAATTTTTTGAATCTGCAAAAAATGTGCTTGATTCAGGCGCCAGACTCAGGGAAACGTCTATGCTGGAGTTGCAGGGACTGCTCGATAAAAGAGAAAAAAGTTTTGTAAATAAGAGATTTTCAGCACTTTTCATGAGCCTGAGCATGTTGTTTTTTGCTTCGGTTATAGTTGTTGTTATCTCCCAGGGGATTACCAGGTCTCTTAGAAGGGTAATAGATATTGCCGGAGAAATTGCCGAAGGAAATTTAAAAAAAGCAATGGAAGACCTTGATAAAACAAGGAGAATTGACCTCCATTTACAAGAAAAAACTGAAGGACATATAGAAAATCATAGAAACGAAATCCACCGGCTTTTTCGTGCAATAGCCACTATGACTTCAAGCCTTTATGCATTGCTTATACAGGTAGGCAAATCAGGTATTCAGGTGAGCACATCATCTGTTCAGATAGCAGCATCAGCAAGGCAGCTTGAAGCAACTGTTGCTGAGCAGGCCTCATCAATCAATGAAGTAAGTGCAACAAGCAATGAAATTTCCGCTACTTCACAAGAATTTGCAAAAACCATGAATATAGTATCGAAAATGGCTTCGGAAGCCGCAGAGATGGCGAGCGCCAGTATGTCCAGTCTGTCTGATATAAATACAACCATGAAGAAGCTTCTGGAAAATACAACGGAAAGCTCCGGGAAATTAAGAGTGGTAAATGAAAAGATGGATAATATTACCCAGGTAATCACAACCATTACAAAAGTGGCAAACCAGATTAACCTCCTCTCTCTCAACGCAGCTATTGAAGCAGAAAAAGCCGGAGAATACGGCATCGGATTTTCCGTAGTCGCGCGGGAAATCAGGCGTCTTGCAGATCAAACTGCCGTGTCTGCTCTGGATATAGAAGGTATGATCATGGAAACCAGGGAAGCAATGAGGGACGGTGCCCGTGCTGTCGAACTATATACGGACCAGACGCGGACAAGCACAGAGAGGATTGCGGAAATCAGCGTAGATTTATTGAGGGCTATTGAGCATACTCAGGAGCTGGTACCACAATTTGAGTCTGTAAACCAGGGAATGCAGATGCAATCTCAGAGCGCCTCCCAAATCAGTGAGTCCATGGGACATCTCAATCAGGCTGCCAGACAGACCAGAGACTCCTTGATTGAATTCAGAGGCGTTACCGAACAACTTAACACTGCAGTAAAAGATCTGGAGAATGAGGTAACCCGATTTTCCATAAACTCATAGGTATATATGCTTTTTCTTATTTTTGAGATAGATAATGAGCGTTATTGCCTGGAAGTTTCCAGCATTATTGAAGTTACGCCTATGGTTGTTTTTAAGAAAATTCCTCACGTCCCTGCGTACTTCTCAGGATTATTCAATTACCGCGGAACCATTGTGCCTGTAATTGATCTTTCGGTTTTAATTTCCGGGAAACCTTCAAAGCCGTTTTTCAGCACCCGCGTAATATTGGTTGATTATGTGGGTATTGACAAGAATCACCATATTCTCGGACTTTTAGCTGAGCGGGCCACGGAAACAATATTCTGCAACGAAGAATCATTCCAGCCGCCAGGGATAGAAGTTGATGAGGCGAAATATCTCGGCGATGTTATCTTTGACGAGAAGGGTATGATCCAAAGAATAAGAATAGAAAAACTACCTCCTGAAACAATACAGGGGTATGAATTTGATGCATTACAGGAAAACAATGACATTACCATATTATGAAGGCACTTTTTTTAATGCCTGTCATGCAGAACCGGACGACGTCAGGCATGGCAGCGCAGCTTCAAATCATTTTCCTGCCGGAATAGCTGCCCATGAGGCAGGGATGCTTAATGCAGAAGAACTGCTATCAAAGAAAATAGGGCTTGAACCGGAGTCCATAGGGAGAAAACGTATTGCAGATATAGTGAACACACGTATGGAACTTTCCCGGATCGATGATGTGAATAAATATCTCCAAAAGCTTGAGACAGACCCTGCTGAATTTGAAGGACTGATTGAGGATTTGACCGTCTCCGAAACATGGTTTTTCCGTGACATTGAATCCTATAACTATTTAAAAAAATACGTAGATGAAATAAAATCCCAGGTTCCTGAAAAAAAGATGTTGAAAATCCTTTCCATACCCTGTTCTACGGGAGAAGAACCTTATTCAATAGCAATTACGCTGTTGGAAACAGGTTTATTGCCTGAGCATTTTGAAATAGACGCAATAGATATAAACACGAAAGCAATACGGAAGGCAAAGCTGGCACTTTACGGAAAAGGCGCTTTTCGAGGCGAAAAAAGAGATTACAGGGACAAGTATTTTACATATTTAAAAAAAGAGTTTTTACTGGATCCAGCCATAGCAGGATTGGTAAATTTTTCCAGGGATAATTTTATGGAGCCTCATGCCCTGTGGAAACATGGACCTTATCATGTAATTTTCTGCAAAAATCTCCTTATATACCTTAACGATGATGCGAGAAAAAAGGTATTTGACAATATTAACAATCTCCTGCTTCCGAATGGTATTGTTTTTACCGGACATGCCGAGATAATGTCTTTTCTGCAATTTGGATTCAGTCCAATAAAACATTCAAGGTCATTTGCATGCAGAAAAGCTGAGGCAGGGGAGGATCCATCCTCCCTCCTTTATGGAAGGCTGAATCCTCCCGGTTATCTCCAAAGAGATGAAAAACTGAAAAAGTCTTTTTACAAAAGAGAAGAGGCAAAATCTTCTAATATTAATGTTGATACCGCAATACATAAAATAGTTCCGGAAGTAAACCTGAAAAAACAGAAAAGTGATGATAAATTGTCTATCTCTATGATCCGGAAACTTGCTGACGGAGGATCGCTTGATGAAGCTCTGTCTATGTGCGAGCAATTTTTAAAGAAGCATAAGCAGAATAAGGAGGCATACTACCTTATGGGGCTTATCAACCTTGCGTTAAATGTTTTCGACAAGGCTGAGGCATTTTTTCAAAAAACCTTGTACTTAGATCCCTATCATTATGAGGCATTGATGCATATGCAGCTTCTGTATGAAAAGAAGGGCGATCGCACGAAGGCTTCGGCTATGAAAGGACGGATACAAAGGTCTAAGGAAAATAATGAATAAGAAAAACAATATCAGTCTTCTACAGTGCTGGAAACAAATCGGTGTTTTTGGAGATTTTTCCTGTCCGAAGCTTGTTGATATCGTTCACTGCCGTAACTGCGACGAATACAATAAAACCGGCAGAACACTTTTTGACCGTGAGGTTTCAGAGGAATTTCTTGAAGAGTGGACAAAAAACCTTACCGGCATTAAAGAAACTGAGGCACTTGATACCATATCGGTAATTATCATGAGGATAAAGAATGAGTGGCTTGCGCTGAAAACAATCTTTCTACAGGAGACTACTAATTTGCGTGTTCTTCACCATGTACCTTTTAAAACGAACAATGTTTTTAAGGGGATTGTGAATATAAACGGAGAACTGCTTCTCTGCATTTCTTTAGCCGATCTGTTGGAATATACACTGGAAGAGGAAAAAGGGGAAGACAACACAGCGGTCTATAAGCGTATGGTGGTAATAAATAAAGACGGTGAACGATATGTCTTTCCCGTCGATGAAGTCCTTGGCATATATCGTATACCGTCATCGGATTTGAAAGAACCCCCTGTGACATTGTCCAAATCCCCCATGACACTCGTTGAAGGAATCTTCAATTTGAATGAAAAGAAAGTCGGTTTGCTGGGTGAGGATAAATTGATTCATGCTTTGAAAAGGAGCCTGGGAAATTGACAACACAAAACCAAATCGATATGGCCGATCTTTCCATGCTCGATCTCTTCCGTATAGAAGCAGAAAATTATACAAAAATACTGGAAGCTGGACTTGTTGGGGTCGAACAGAACCAGACGCCTGAAAAGATTGAGCCCCTTATGCGCGCAGCCCATTCGATCAAAGGTGCAGCACGCATTGTAGGTCTGGATGCTGTTGTCGGGATTGCTCATGCCATGGAGGACGTTCTTTCTACAGCTCAGCAAGGCAAGCTCAAGCTTGCTGCCGAGCATATTGACATGCTCTTGCGCGGTAACGATTTATTCCTCCATCTCACAACAATCGATATCGCCGCCATTCCTGAATGGCTTGCCGGTCAATCAGAAGCAATAGATTTATTAAGCCTCAATCTGAGAGAGATTCTCACAGGCCAGTCCACGGCAGCGCCTGAAAACAAACCGGCGGCAGCAGGGTCTGAGGTTCAGGGAAAGAAAGAATTGACTCTGCCTGAAGCACCTGAGAAAAATATATTGGCGACCGAGGTATCCGGTCCCCCTGTAAACCAGGATGTAACATTAAAGGCCAGGCCTGAAGAAAAAAGCGAAGAGAGTTTTGTTCGTGTTGCTTCGGAAAGTTTAAATCGTCTTATGGGATTTGCCGGCGAATGTCTTGTACAGGCAAGATCGACAAAACCTTTTTCAACCTCCTTGCTAAAAATGAAAGATGGACATCTTGAATTGGGCAGCGCATTAGAGGAGATATTCGAATTTACAAAAAACAAATCTATCCCGAAAGAAATCCAGGAAAAATTTGGTGAATCTTTAAAACAACTTGACCAGATAAGAGATCTTCTCGTTACACAGATAGTGGATTTTGAGCTTTTTTCACGCAACCTTGAGCACCTTGCCGACAGGTTATACGGAGAGGTTGTTGCAATCAGGATGAGACCTTTTTCAGATGGTTTGCCTGGATTTCCCCGCATGGTCCGTGATCTTGCCAAGAGTATGGGAAAAAAGGTTGCCTTCCGGATTATTGGAGAGTCAACAAAAGTAGACAGGGATATCCTTGAAAAATTAGAAGCCCCTTTGACCCATCTTCTCCGCAATGCTATAGATCATGGACTGGAAACGCCTGAAGAGCGTATCACAGCAAATAAACCTCCTGAAGGTACTTTGATTCTTGAGGCACGGCACAGTTCCGGCACATTAAATATCAGACTGACTGAAGACGGAAGGGGGATTGATGCAGAGAGGATCCGCCGGAAAGTAGTTGAAAAAGGTCATGCATCAAAGGAAATGGCGGCTAATCTTACTGAGGGAGAACTTCTGGATTTCCTTTTTCTGCCCGGTTTCACAACAGCAAAAAAAATTACCGAGGTTTCCGGCCGCGGGGTAGGTCTCGATGTGGTACTATCCATGGTTCAGAAGGTGGGCGGTTCAGTGAGGGTGGAGACAAAACCCGGCAGCGGCACTTCTTTTTATTTACAGCTCCCGTTGACCTTATCTGTCCTCCGGGCGTTGCTGGTGGATATCTGCGGTGAGCCCTATGCTATTCCATTAAGCCGTATTGACCGTATTCTGCAATCCGATCAGAACAACCTTAAGATATTAGAGGATAAACAATTCTACACATTTGAAAATGAACATATCGGCATAGTAGACGCACACCAGGTTCTTAGAATGCCTGCTTCTGATGAGCGTTATCCCGGATTGTATATTGTGGTTATCAGCGATCGTTTAAATCAATATGGTCTGGTTGTGGACAGATTTCTCGGTGAGCGTGAACTGGTAGTTATTCCCCTTGACACCCGTCTCGGAAGCATACCCAATATCAGTGCAGGCACAATCCTCGAGGATGGCTCTCCGGTTCTTATTCTTGATGTAGATGACCTTGTCCGTTCTATTGATAATCTGCTGACCCATAGCAAACTTCAAAAGGTCGGCGACAGAAAGGAAGTGGCAGGAGGTTTCAGGAAACGTATACTTGTAGTGGATGATTCATTGACGGTGCGTGAAGTGGAACGAAGACTCCTTGAAAACAGCGGCTATGATGTTACGGTAGCCGTAGATGGCGTGGATGGCTGGAATACCCTTGCGTTGAATAGATTTGATCTGGTTATCTCCGATATAGATATGCCCCGTATGAACGGCATAGAACTCATAAAGAAGATAAAGGGTGATCCCAACCTGAGAAGTTTGCCAATAATTATAGTTTCTTACAAGGACAGAGAGGAAGATAGAATGATGGGTCTTGAGGCCGGTGCCGATTATTATCTGACGAAGAGCAGCTTCCATGATGAAAGCTTGAATAATGCGGTTCTGGATCTGATCGGAGAACCGTAAATAATTTTGAATGTTGGATTTTGAATGTTTGATTTAAAACCATACATGTAAACTGATGGAGCAATATAAGAATATGCATATTGCAATAGCGAACAATAATGTGGCTGCAACGGATATTCTTCGTACTGTCGTTTCTTCTCATCCGGGTTACGAAATTGCATGGATTGCCGCAAATGGGTCTGAAGCGGTTAAAAATACCGCTAATGACAAACCCGACCTGATATTGATGGATCTGGATCTTCCTGTTACTGGGGACATTCAGGCCATTCAGGTGATTATGAAGAATAATCCGTGTGCTATTCTCATAGTTACAGATGAGGTTTCAAAACATGCGTCAAAGGTTTTCGAAGCCATGGGCAGAGGGGCTCTGGATGCCCAGAGCATGCCCGTAATCGACTCCGTGGGGAATATCAGGGGAGGAGAGGAACTGCTTAAGAAAATCGCTGTAATTGAGCGGCTGATCGGAAAGGATAGCATGAATGGAAAAAACGAACAGATGGTGAGGAAAAGCTCTTTTAAATCCCTACAGCCCATGATAGCAATAGGCTCTTCAACAGGAGGCCCAAAGGCACTTACTGAAATTGTATCGCACATACCGGATATGGTGAATGTACCTGTTGTAATAATCCAGCATGTGGATATTCAGTTCGTTAACAGTCTGGTGGAATGGCTTGCAGGCCGTACAAAACTAAAAGTTGTTCTTGCAAAAGAAGGTATGAGCCCTGAAGCAAATACAATTTATATAGCAGGGACAAATGATCATCTGATAATGGGAGACGACCTTGCTTTTCATTATGTTGCTGAGCCAAAGGATAACCCTTACAGACCATCGGTGGATGCCTTCTTCCTGAGCATTGCACATCACTGGCCCGGCAAAGGTGTAGCCGTACTTTTAACCGGCATGGGCAGGGATGGCGCCCAGGGCCTTCTATCATTACGGAAGGCGGGGTGGTATACGATAGCTCAGGATGAAAAGACTTCTGTTGTGTACGGTATGCCCAAGGCAGCCGCCCAGATAAATGCTGCAAAGGAGATCCTTCCCGTTGAAAATATCGCCGAAGCCGTTATGCGACAAATCAAGATGGTTACATGAAAAATGGATATGAAAATTGAGCAATTACAAGCTTAAACGAACAAATGTAAATAGCAGTGAGAAAAGAATTTTGAAAATAAAACATATGTTGTTTTATTTCCGGATTCACATAACGTATATGTGAATCCGGGTTGAGTGGGCGGCGACATATCGGCAAGATTTAATTGCGAAGGCAGTGTTGAGCAGCAATTTTGCAGATGTGGATGGGCTGTGAGATTTGCAGGCCGTAGACGTACTCAATGTACATCGGAGGATCGCAAGGCGAAGCAGATCGCTGCAGATCAGAATTGCCGATATGCCGCTGACCGACCAAGATAACAACATAGATCAGCAAGAAATTAAAAACCAAGGAAGGCTGCATGAATACTCCTGAAAACAAACAATTTATTGAACCTTTGACCAGGCATGACATTACGGTGCTTCTGGTAGACGACCAGCCTATAGTGGGTGAAATGGTAAGACGTATGCTTGAGCCGGAACAGGACATTATATTTCATTACTGCCAGGACCCAACTTTAGCGATAAAAATGGCGGCCCAGGTCTCACCTACGGTGATACTCCAGGACCTTGTTATGCCGGAGATCGATGGATTGACCCTGGTAAAATTTTTCAGAGCGCATAAGACGCTGAAGGATGTGCCGCTTATAGTCCTGTCCAGCAAGGAAGAAGCAATAACCAAGGCCGATGCTTTTGCAGTCGGCGCAAACGATTATCTTGTCAAACTGCCTGACAGGATCGAATTGATTGCAAGGATACGCTATCACTCAAAAGGTTACATTGCCCTTCTCCAGAGAAATGAAGCATACGAGGCACTTTTCAGGAGCCAACAGGTATTGGCTGCCCAGCTTGCCAGTGCAGCCGAATATGTCGTCTCCCTTCTACCAGAACCTGTTATGGAGGGGAGCATTCTCGCAGATTGGCGTTATGTGCCTTCAACTCAGCTTGGCGGAGACTCTCTCGGATATCACTGGATTGATGAAGACCACTTTGCAATGTATCTTCTGGACGTGTGCGACCACGGCGTGGGGCCAGCCCTGCTCTCGGTTTCCGCGCTTAACGTGCTCCGGTCGCAGACATTGCCGAATACGAATTTCAGAATACCGGAAGAGGTACTGACCACCCTGAACGAAACCTTTCAGATGGAGCAGCAGAATAATCTCTATTTTACAATGTGGTACGGGGTCTTTAATAAGGCTGCCAAAACAATTTCATATGCCAGCGCAGGACATCCGGCGGCACTGCTCATATCTCCCTCCATAGAAACAAAGGAACTGGGATCACAGAATATGTTTATCGGCGGTATGCCTGATATTGTGTATAAAAGCGGTACTGTTGAAGTTGAAACCCCCTCAAGGCTCTACATCTTTTCAGACGGCGCTTTCGAAATAGGCAAACCTGATGGTTCCATGTGGAGTTTCGCCGAGTTAAAAGAATTTATTAAAAAGCCTCCAAAGGATGATGCATCCGAGATAGACGCATTATACTCTGCCCTCCAGGAGATGCATGGCAGGAAAGATCTTGATGATGATTTCTCCATGCTCAGGATAGAATTTCTGTAGCGCTCTTCAATGTATCCCGGGTTTGTTCTTTGACGGGTCAACAGCATAAAAAAAGACATATTTTTTCATTTTTAAATCCCTGTTCTCCCTCTTTTTATTTCAATTTGCTGCAAAGGAACAAATGAACCTCCCCGCAGCAGAGATGCGAGGTATCAGAGGAATGGGGAACATGATTATCCCCCCTCACCCTGCCCTCTCCCTCAAGGGGCGAGGGAATGTGGTAACCCCGAAGCAGAGCTTCGAGGAATCAATTTATTGAAGTCTGAATCTCAGGAGAAAGTTTTAAAAGAGATATCGTGCGAAGCATAGTCTGTATTGAGTTTACAATGATTTCAGAAATCTGTGAAACTGTTTCACAGATTTTTTTGGTTGGGAAGGACAAAGGGGACAATCTTTAATATAAGTAATTTATTTTGAAACCAAAGGTTTTATTGATACATCAAAAACAAAAATAAATCAAAAACTATTGACAATAATATCGTAGATTTCCTACATTTGATGTGGTAAATATACTACACGAGGTGTAATTGTCCTACACTGGATGTCGTAATAATCCTACATGAAAATAAATTTATTTGTTAAGCATGATAAGGCAATTACGATGAAGTCAAACTATCCGTTAGGGTAGGACGGAAAGCTAACAGGTCTTGCATGAGACAACCGGGCTGGCATGACAAAATGACTGGGTAACAGGTTTTCATTCTTCCGGAAGATCCCATACAGACCAAATCAATTTAGGAGGTTTGTTGTGTTTCAAAAGGTTCTGGTTTTGGCATTACTTGTTTTACCGTTACTGTTCATGGCTCACGTTGCGCAGTCTGCAATCGTGAACTTCGACGATCTTTCCACGCTCTTAAGTTTCAGCTCACTTAGCGCCGGCACTGTGTTTTAAGCCGTTGATGCTTCCAAACCAACCGCAAGAATGGAATGAAAAAGGGGTAATTAAAAAAATAGGAGGTTTTTATGAAGTTTAAGAGTTTTATTTTAATGATAGTGATTTTAATAATTTCATTGTTTTTGTCTGGTACGGCAAGAGCCGATTATCTTACAGTGGGCGGAGCCCCTAATGGTTATGGTCCGTATCAGTATGATCGAGGCGGAGAATTCACATTCACACCTGATACAGGTTTAAATTGGATTCTCAGTAATTATCACGAAAATGCAAAATATGGCAATGCTTTTCAAACATTCTGTATAGAAGAAAATGAATATGTATATCCGAGTACTACTTACAGTGTAATTCTTGGCAACGCAGCAATTAAGGGTGGACAAGGTGGTCCAAGTGACCCATTGTCCAAAGGCACAGCATGGCTTTATTATCAATTTTCACAGAATACTCTGACAGGTTACAATTATGCGCCAACCGGACGGACAGGTTCAGCCGATGCTTTACAAAAAACAATATGGTGGCTCGAAGGAGAAGCGTCTGACCCTGGCATTGGTAATACATTCAGAAACAATGTTATCGCACAGTTTGCAAGTTCAACAGAAGCCAAGAAGGATAATTTCGACGTGTCAACTCAAACTCGTTCATATCCCGTTATGGTTGTAACTTTGTGGGTAAAAGACCATGCCGGAGATCTAAGTGATAATGGATATTACCTAAGACAGGATATGCTAGCTACCGTTCCTGTTCCGCCTGGAGTATATCTTTTAGGTGCAGGTCTCATAGGAGTAGTATTCATAAGAAAGAGAATAAACAAAGTTTAAATACTTCTCACCCAATCACTAGAAAAGGGGCAAAGCCATTTCCGGCTTTGCCCCTTTTCTTTCATAAACAATAACGATTATAAGTTAAAATTTAACCTTTTAAGGAATGTCTTTATTATTGCTGATTTATTTGACCAATTTTATTTTTGAAAAATCGAGGTTTGGACAATTTGACACTTCTGGTCGTTATTCTACAAATTCTGCCGGTTTTCTTCTTTTCCGACTTTTCAAGACCAGCGTGATTCCTTCTTCAAGCAACTGTCCAACGGTTTTCTTCTCATCGATACCAAGATGCTTCAATTGATCCAAGAGATGAGAATTTAATCTCACTGAGTAATTAATTCTTTCAATCTTATCCATGGACTTCACCACGATGTTCACCTCCATAACGTATTACATTGTTATAATATAACATAAAAGTAATTTTGTCAAATAATATAATAATTGTTGACAAATATATAGTAAATATCACATATAATAATATAATGTAAATTACAAAAGGACATCATGTAGATAATTATAATAATATTTGTAATATGTTGTTTAACAAAGATAAACAAAAAGCGCTAAGATAACAAAGTATTATTACCTTAATGAGGTATAAATTAGTGAAAAAAGTTGTTTATGTGCAAGTGTCAACAGAAGAACAAGCGAAAGAAGGGATTAGCCTTGATAATCAAAAGGCTAAAATGGAAGCCTGCAGCCTGCTGACCACGAAATTGGTCTTCTCCACAAAAACAAATTTGCAGTACAATGTAAATTTGGTGAATACAGGTATGCATTCTGTATCATAAAAAATGAGGAGGGAAGAAATATGTTTGTAGTTAGTAAAGTTCAAAACAAAAAGATAGTTGTTAGTGAAGAAGAGCTGTCAATGCTGCAGGAAAAATTATACTGCCTTTCAAGTCAAATTTGTATTCTGAGCGAGTTTATCCCTGATGATATGGAATCCCTGAAATTATCAAGGATGGCTACCGAAGGCTTAAAATACAGCTTGAAGGAATTTAGTAAACAGGCGGAGGAAATGGGCGATAGACTGTCCAGCTTTCTGTAGCCTTAATGCTTGATGAATCGGGGAAACTAAGGAAAGTAAAAAATTAAATAACTTTGAAAAAAAGATTTCATTAACACGAAAGTTGAAGAAAACGAATTCCATATTTGTATTGATTAAATTTGAAAATATTAGATAAAAAATCGAAAATTTCTAAAATGAAAAGTTAAGATTGAATCCGGTATGATACGCGCGCAACACACGTAGATTAACTTTTTTTCTGTCTCAAAATATATGACAAATGACCGATGTGTCGGGGTCTGTATCGGACTTCTTGCTCTTTTCAAAACTTTTTTTAATCGAACTGGATATATATTATGCAAATACTTGCGGATAACACATTCGGGACGTACATCTTTCATGTACCGTTAGCAGTCGCGCTCCAGTACGCATTTTATCCTGTGCAGGCAGGGGCTTTTACTCTTTTTGTTGTAGTATCGTTTCTTTCAATACCCGGATCATTCCTTATATCAATCCTCGTACGGCTTATCCCTGGAATGAAATGGCTACTGTCCTGAGTGTGTCAAAAAGTTCATTGCAGAGGCGGGTCTGGTTGACAAGTAGACTAAATAATCGGATAATATACTTGAATTATCATGGTTTTGGGAATCATAATTGCCTGGCTTTATCGGTTTTGGCAAGAAAGTGATAAATAAATTTTTTAAGAGATAAAAAATGGGTCGACAAAAAATCAAGCAATTAACATTAAGCACATTGTCCATTACAATTTTTTCAATCCTGTTGATTGTTATGTTTTTATTCTGGATGAGTTATCGTTTTCTCCAACCTTTCCCGCCAAAAACACTGATTATGGCCACCGGCATGGCAGGTGGATCATATGCCACTTTCGGTGAGTTGTATCAACAAGCATTGGCCCGGAATGGTATTCACGTTATACTGCACCCAACAGCCGGAGCCGTAGAGAACCTGAGACTCCTCAAGGACAGATCCCAGGGGGTTAAGGTGGGATTCGTTCAGGGTACCGTGGGCAGTATTGAGGAATCATCGAATCTTGTATCTATCGGCGGTTTGGCATACACGCCATTGTGGATCTTTTATAAAGGAAAAGATACCTATGACGATCTGACGCAATTACAGGGGAAGCGGATCGCCATCGGGCCGGAAGGAAGCGGCGTCAGAAAATATTCCCTTGAATTATTGAAGTTTGCCAATGTGACCAGTCCACCAACCGAATTTTTTGATCTCCCGTATGCCGAGGCAAATAAGGCACTTTTTGAGGGCAAGGTAGATGTGGCAATGACCTTCGGTACGCCGGACAACCGATTGATTTGGGAATTGCTCAACGCGAAGAACATCAAGCTGATGAGCATAGGCCAGGCAGAAGCTTATACCCGCCGATTTTTAGACCTTTCGCATGTTGTGCTGCCAAGGGGCATCATTGATCCGGGCAGACGGAATCCTCTGTCTGACGTCCACCTTTTGTCTCCAACAACAAATCTCATAGTCCACAAAGACCTCCACCCGGCACTGGTTTACCTGCTGTTGAAGGCCTCTGTAGAAAATTTTGGCGGTGCAAGCTGGGTTAATAAAGCCGGGGAATTCCCTACTCTTATAAAGCAGGATGACCCGATCAGCGAACAGGCGCGAAGGTTTTACAAAACTGGAGGATCGTGGCTCTATGCCTATATGCCTTTTTGGGTGGCAGCTTTCGCTGAACGTCTGACCCTGATTCTTATCCCGCTGGGGATGATTATTGTGCCACTGATAGGAATTGCACCATGGATCTATACCTGGCGAAACCGATCAAAGTATTATCCCTGGTATCGTGAATTGAGAAAGCTGGAGAAGGAGATTCTGGAGAACCAGCCCATTAAAAATACCGAAACATATGAAGCCCGGCTTAATCGTATCGAAGATGCTGTCAACAATATCCACATGTCCATTGCATTTTATGATGAGCTGTTCATATTGGAAGAACACATCCAGATAGTCCGTATGAAGCTGGATGTTGCTTCGAAATAAATCACCCCGCCGCAAACGGACGGGGTATTAAATGCAAGAATATGGAACCATTTCTAAGCAAGCTTCGGGGTATTGACCCGGCGGGGCAATAAACCCGCTTCTTTTTCCGCCTGTCACACTAACATGAGCTACGCAGAAACAGGTCTCACTAAAATGCCTAAAGTCGGCAAGAATACACATGGGATCAGGATCAAAGGGAAAGTTGGGCAACAGGTCGTAAAGATTTGACACCGGATTACAACATTTTATCAACTTGTCCTACACAAACTGTAGTACTTATCCTACATACAATAAATTCAAATTGTTTTACATTGTTAACTGTTATGATAAAGCCAAACCATTCGTGAGGATGGGACGGAAAGCCAACGGGTCTCAAACACTAAGATAATTTTTTACAAGTGAGACAGCCGGGTTGCCAAAATGGACATCATGCTGTTTTGTGAAAACCTTTTATGGAAACTTTAAGGAAATACAGCGTGATATTCTAAAACTATAAAAAAGGAGGGCAAAAAAGTGGTGGCACTGACTACACGCAATGTAAGTATCAGGCTACTAAAATATTCTATATTTACCTACACAATTTGTATTACTTATCCTACAGACAAAAAACTTTTAATGTTATACAAATGTTAATCATGGATAAGATATGCAAAATAAATGTGCGTGATAGAGCAAAAATGGTTATTGAGTAAGGAACTTAGATGTACAGGCATAATAGGATTTTGTAAAGCATAATTCATTTTTAAAGGAGGTGGAGGGGAAAAATAGAAAAAGGTTTGTTTTTACAAGGGAGGGATAGAAGTTTGTTTTTATGTAAAGTTGAATCAGATATTTTGGAAAAACATTAAACAAGGAGGTTTTACATGAAAAGATTTTTTGTTATTTTGGCAGTTGTCGGGTTGATTATGCTTGCTATGGGCCCAATACGCGCTCACGCTTATACAGCTTATCAGGCAGTAAATTTTGCTGGTCCTGGTGCACCTGGCGTCGGTGACTATTCCATGGGCTGGGGATTTTCGCCAACAGATAATATGACTGTGACTGCCTTGGGGACTTACGATGTTGATGGCTTAGCTGTTTCGCACGCTGTCGGTATTTATAACTCAGCCGGAACTCTTCTCGTTTCGGGAACGGTTCCTGCAGCGTTTCCTAAAGGAACAAAACAAGACCCTATTGGCTGGTGGGCCTGGACCAATATGGTATATCCGCAAAGTCAGCAAGGTCTACATCTGTACAAGGATCAAACTTACTACATTATGGCGGCCACCACTGGTGATGGTTGGACTAATCAGCCATCTCAGATCCAATTCGATGATGGACATATAACCTATCAGTCTTACGGATATACAGTGGGGACACCACTTGCTTTTCCGGAGAGCATTGTTCCTTTCGACCCTGACAATGTTTTTTATGGATATTTCGGAGGTAACTTCAAATTCACACTTGATCCGGTTAATCCTCCCGTCCCCATCCCAGGCGCGATTTGGCTTCTTGGACCTGGCCTTATAGGTATTGCAGGATTAAGAAGAAGATTCAGCAAATAAGCATCGTTAGTTAACATCAAAAAGGCAGGGTTTCGACCCTGCCTTTTTTTATCTGATAATTCCATGTTTTCCATTAAGATAAGTATCGGTATCAGGCTGTCCTAAAACAAACACGCTCATCACGCTTAAGACAGCAACATTTACTCGTGTCCTGATTTAATACTTCTGCTTATGCAACGGTTTAGAATATTACTTCTTTAGTCTGAAAATACAATTCGGGTTTTCATACCCTATTTTATAAGCAAGGCCACGAGAAAGAAGAGAAAGAAGAGAAAGAAGCCGAAAGGTCGTTTCAATCACTTCCCGGTCTTTTTTCGTTTCAGAAAAAACTTTATAAAGTCTGCCGGTGAGATCACCGTAACCCCCTGGCATAAGCCGGGAGGAAAATGGGCCTGATTGCCGGTAATCAGGCACTCTGCGCGACCTTTCAGAGCTACTTCAAGAAACGGCTCATCGTCAGGATCGGGTAAAGAAGCGGAAAGTGGAGAAGCTGCTACGTTTTGGCCATTATGCTCAATATAGTCAATGACGGCAATAACCTTATCTTCTTCAAAATGAAACTTGGGACGCCTCAATACATCGTGGTATTCGGACAGGATACGGGCATCAATGCACAAAGTCAGGTTACCGGAGAAAAGCATACGAACTATATTGCCGCCCGGACCAAATGGCGATAGAAGACCTGAGACCAGGACATTTGTATCAAGGACGATCTTCATCGTTGCCTTTTTTTCCTCACTGTCTTGATTTCAGCGTCAATCTCCTCCATGGTGATTCCGTCTGTGCCTTGTGCCGTTGACCGGCGTTGAAGGCTCATAACCGCCTCTACAGCACGTGCCTGTCGAAATGCGGAGAGAGACTCTTCCAGGTTTGATTCATTGACTGTCGACAAAATGGCAATGGGCCGACCATTACTGGTGACAACTATCTCCCGTTCCGTCGGGAGATTCTTCCAGACCTCGGCAGATTTCCCTCGTAAATCACGCACACTTATAAATTTCATAACCTAACCTCCAACTTGTGTATTAATTGTGTACACAATTGTCACTTATAGTCAAGCTAATTTTGCACATAGCACAGACATCAGCAAAAGACGGCTTTATTGCCGATTGGCTGCAATCCGATCTTTAGTAGTTGATGTTGAGATATGTTGTTAAATTCCTTGCTTATCCTATTTTTTTACAGTCTTACTCATTATGTTTGCAAGTGTCGGCTTTGGCTGGGTGAGCATACGTTTCATTGCGCCCGCAAACATTTCAGGCGTCACGCCCGGTGCATGTCCATGAGTTCCCTCTATGAATTCAATTTCAGGAAAGTTTTCCTTCAGCATTGTGAGGTATCTCTCTTTGAAGGGACACAGGAGTTTTACACATGTTGCAAAATGGATGGCGTTAATCCCCAATTCAGTTAATGATTTTATACGGTTAAGAAGCTTCTCCGGGGCATGTGCAGTGGGACAGCCGGAACAATTTATAATTCCTGCAATTACCGCTTTATCGCCCCTTTCTGTGTAACGGGCAAATTCACCAGCGCCGTCGTTTAGGTCCTGAAAGCAAAGATATGACGAGCAGCCTAAATCCTGTGTAGCGTTAGAGCAGGTTAAAATACCGATTCTTGCCATCCCTTCCTCCTTTTTATGAGTGATACGCCGGCTATTATGAATTATTCACCGGCATCGAATACCTGTCTCATTGTCTATTCTAAGCAATTTTATATTTTTTACCATAATATATTTTTTAATGAAGTAAGGCAAGCCATAAAGATCAATTAACATAGAGAACTAATAAATTAAGAACCGACCATAGGGGGGGTTCCTTTTTCACTGTATTTTCATATTTTCATTCACATTGAATGAAAAAAGTATTAATGCTCCAAACCACGGCCAGTCCTTGCTTTGCGAAGAGTTAATCTTTTTCAGCAACTGTTGCTGAAAAATCTGCGGACACAGTGTCCGCAGATTCCAGCCGTCGTCGACAATTTACTCTCAGTCTTCAATAATACCTCTGTTTTCAGAGTTATTTGATTTCTTAAGATGTCCCCTTCGCCCCTCCGTTCGGTCACATCTAATGGTCCTTTGCCTTCGCTATGCTCAATACACGTAAAGCTACTTCTTTATCCCAACCGAGATTACTTAAGTCAAGTACTTCAAACTGATCCTGGAACTTTCGAATCAAAATTAAAGTGCATATAAATCCAGGAGAAACCTCCCACCCCAACTTTGATGCTTTCCTTTGGTTTTGCAGATATGATTGAGACCATTCAAGTGACTCCTGTATCACGGTTTTAAGCGATGAGATGCTTGGAAGGCCTATTTTCTTACAAAAAGTCACGATATCAGAAGTACTATTGCTTGTTTCTCCAGACTCGTAATCCTCAAAAGAGAAGCCTGACTTATCTGCGTGTGATATTAATTGTATGACTTCCTGAGATGTACGAAGAAACTCTTCGACTGTAAGCAGGTTTATTTCAAGGTTGGTCTCTCCTTTTGATAACTGTTGCTCTATTTCTTGTGTTAAAGCTGTAGTCTTATTGCGTAAAGACATAAATTCTTCATCTGCTAATTCTAACAACGCGGATAATCTGAACAACCTTCTCCTCAATACCTGAGGTACATCTTCTTCACGTTTATACTGAAGCTTATGTGAAATGGCAGCCCACGCATGCTTTAGAACAGTTCTAACCTGGATTTCCGCTTGCAGACCAGCTAAATGGTGCCATTCTGGAAGATCACAACGAGGATTGGATAGATAGCTTGACCACAAAGTGAATTGACTCATAACCGAATTCTTCTGGCTTTAAAATAGTCCTTTTATCTAATGAATTAGATTTGTCTATTTCAAATTCCTTCTCAATTAACCGGCACACAATGTTGAGGTCTTCTTCATAGTACACAATAATGCGGATTCCGGATAGGTCTTTAACCTCGTTGGTTGGATCTACATATTTTTTGGTAGAACGGTTTATTTTCTCCCTAAAGCTTTCAGTATTTTTCGTTCTGCCGTCTATCAAGTGTATATCTATACTGCATGTTTTTAGGAGGTCTTTGAGAAGTTCCTTCAATTTACCCGTGAATTGTTCATAGAGTGGTTTTTTAGTATTATATTGGTTTACGAAATGATCTACGTTTGGCAAATCATTCCTGTTTCGCTTTTCTTGTATCGACATATTCTCCAGCCTTTTTGATGTGAACCTGTTTATGCCCCAACAATATAATATACGATATCACTTTTCTTTCAATAATACATAACTATTTCAAAGAATTGCAAGAAATAAATATATAATATTATTCATATTATCCTGTTTAAGATTCGCTTCCGATGATAATAAACATTATAAACCGATATAATAATTTTTGGCTTAATACAAAAAAAAGAGGGAGAATAAAATCTTGAAAATGAAGACATCTGTCTTTTTATTTCCGGATTCACATATGCGTGGTAGAGGCCTATGTGAATCCGGATTGAGTGGTCAACGGCATGGGAGGAATGGCTCAGATGTGGATGGGCTGTAAGCTTTGCAGGCCGGAGGCGTACTCAACGTACGTCGGAGGATCGCAAGGCGAAGCAGACCGCCGCAGATGGACATTCCTTCCATGCCGTTGACCGTCCAAAGGAAAAAACCTGGAAGAATAGAAAACGTAATGATTACATCAGAGATTCCATTGTCAGGCACGGATGGCCTTTCTCTGTGATATAGGCGAGCACCTCATCTTCCGTTGTGCCCACAGTCTCGTCGGCGATCATATCAGGAAAATCCGGGAAGCCAAGCTCTTCGCCCCTCGCTTTAAGGCGTTCATGGATTTCTTCTTTTAAGTGCTTCGGCATCCATACAATGCGCAAAAGCCCTCCATCGCCACGTAAAAATTTCCTCTGCGCTATGTTATATTTACTGTGACCCAGAAAACCAGGGGTTTGGGCTCCGCCGCCCACAGAACCTGCAAGGGTTGTAAACTTCATACCACAGGGCGTCATCCCTGTATAATCCCTGTCAACGGTCATGATGCCGTTGCACATGGGCATAATTGCTGCAATGCACTCGCAACATCCGCAGGTAGTCATGGGGTCATTCATGAGGCTGTACAGACTCACGCTCTGCACCCTCTGTCTCGACGCTTTTATTACATATTCATTACACCCCTTGAACTGGCCATATCGTTCATCAAGGCATTCACCTTTCCGGACAGGCTGGTTCGGCCCTTCAGGGTTTATCTCATAAGCAGCACGGCAGTCAAGCCAGTTATAGGCGCCGCATAACCCTGTTCTCTCCGGGCTTATAATACATACATGATCCGGCGCAAAAGACTGGCACAATATACACGAATAGAATGTTTCGATGGTCTCGTCCGTCATGCCTTCAACTCTCGCATCCCTGTGGTGATAGGAAGCACGGGCAAGTTCAAGGATTTCCCGCACCTTCTCCTCATCCGTATATATTTTAATCTGCACCTTGTCAAAGATTGCCCCGAAATCCTGATGATACTTTGCATATATAATTTTACCGATATGTTCGAGACTGAAACCTTTTTCTACTGCCTGTTTAGATATGCGTATCCATGCTATATCCCTCTGGCCGATATGCATAACACCCTGTGCCTGATTGATAAGATGATGGTTCTGCCTCTCGAGAATCGGCTCAAAATCATCCTGAAAGTTACGGCCTGCGACTTCCGCCACCATAGCAAAATGTAACCTCGTTCCCGGTGCTACATCAGCCACATTCCTTCCGATGACTTCCACCTTTCCATCTTCAACCTCCTCCATCCTTTTCGAGGTTGTCCACTCAACAGCGATTGTCTTTCCGCCGCCCATCTCGATATAGATATCCTCACCGCGGACCCTTTCACCTTCAAACGCCGGGCCGTAAGAAACAGGTACGGGAACCTTTGCAACCTGCAACTTCAATCCCCTTACTTCAACTGCCTTCTGCGTAATCTGGTCATGGGGAATATTGGAAACCACATGCTCATATGTACATATGCCGGTTGGCAGCACCTGCGGGATAGGTGTGTCGGCAATCGTGGGAAATCCCCAGTTGATGGCCCCTGCCGCATTAGCATACCACTCGTCTGTTACATTCCCGAGAGCAAGGACAAAGGCGTATGTTCTGTCTTTGTTGTATATAAGATTTTTTCTGAAATCACCCGGCTTTATACCTCCGAAAGCCATGGCAACACGACATGCAAAACCTATGGCAAATACGGCCGCTGATACATCCGGACCAAAGGATACAAGCCTCGTGGGCCAGCCGATCTGCGTGCCCGATTCAACAAGCTGCTCTGAGAATTTCTTGCCTTCATGTTCGGCACACATAAAAACATAGAGGTTCTTTTCCTGAAGCTCAAGGGCAATCCTCGCAGCAGTCTTCGGGTCAGGTACAGCACCGACAATGGCGGCAAAACCGGGCGCTGTGCCGTCTACAAACTCTACCCCTCTTTTTCTGAAAACTATATCATTTGCTGCGCCAAGCCATATATTGCTGTCAGTTGTCTCTTCGCTGTCCGACAGGTAAAAGTCCGGCTCTTCAAGATATCTTATAGCTTCAATAATCTCTTCTGCAAAAAAAGTGGCCATGCCTGCATCAAGGGCAGGTGCAAGGTACGGCAGAGGTGTTTTTTCTTTTACCGGAGGCGGAATAAGTCTTTTGCAGATATCGAGAATCTGCCTCATGTCCCCTATTCTGGAAACACCGATACCTGTTATTGCATAAATGATTGGCAGATAGTAGGCCGTATTCGGAAACCCGACTTCATGTCCCGGACCGTATTTTTCCAGCACCTTCTTATATTTCTCCTCCGCCTTTTGATAGATTTTCTGCGCTCCTCTTATAGCCGCAGATGCGATAATCTTGGACATTTTAGCCCCCACACCGTAAAATCGATTTTCTAATATTTTTGCTTTTCATCTCTTGCCTCTTACCTGGTATTGTCAAAAGTTACTATTGTATTGTTCCGGTTCTTGAGTATTTTGTTTGCCTTTTTCACTATTCACTATTCACTATTCACTGCCTTTATACCAGTGCTCTGCGCATGGCCATATCGAAAAGCACCCGTTCTCTTGCCTTGTCAATCCCCAGGGCCTTTCTCTTTTTATCAATATGTTCGATCATAAGATGGGCCGCCTTCACAGGATCGTTCTCAAATGCCCATGTACCGCCAAACATATCCTCGTATTCTTCAAAAAGATGGCGGGTAACATTGTCGCTCCCTGTTGTCGGCCAGGTTGTTCCAAAGACCGTAAATACGCCTGAGGCTACAAAATACTGTCCGATGGCAAGTGCCTTTTCACTCATCCATTCCGGTGCAGCACCGGCAGCAGGCAGATCACTGATATCGTCGCCAAGTCCCCCTTCCTTCACCATGGCAGTTGCAGCTATGAGAATCCTCGAATTGTCAACGCATGCACCCATGTGGAGCACAGGCGGGATGCCCACTGTTTCACAAACCTCGGCCAGTCCGGCACCTGCATACTCACGGGCTGCTTCCGGCGTCAGGAGTCCTGCCTTTCCGCATGCCATTGCCGCACAACCTGTTGTCAATACAAGGACATCGTTTTTTATCAATTCATTTATCATTGCAAGGTGCGCTGAATCATGTGGCGTCCTTACATTATTGCATCCCACAACGCCAGCCACCCCTCTGATCCTTCCGTTTATGATATTATCGTTCAAAGGTCTATAGCTTGCCCTGAAAAGTCCGCCAAGGAGGTAATTGATTGTTTCATGACTGAAACCTGCCACAATGTCCTGTGAATAAGCAGGGATATATACCTGGTGTTTTCTATTCGGAAAATTTTCTATCGCCATTTTCAGGATGTTCTTTGCGGTATCAAGACCATTTTCAGGATGGAATTCCATATGGGTTGCGCCTTCTATCTTCGCCCTGTCGGATGTGCTGACAAGCCTTGTGTGGAAGCATTCTGCCACACTCTGGAGACCTTGCATCTGGCACTGCACATCAACAGTCATCAGTTCCACGGCACCGGTAACGAGTGCAAGCTCCTGCTGAAGAAAATTACCTGCGCATGGAATGCCATGTCTCATTAGCACTTCATTGGCAGAACAGCACATACCTGCAAGGTTCAGACCTTTTGCACCAACCTTCTCGACAAGTCCTTTGATCTCGGGATCCCTGCTTGCAGTAACAAGAAGTTCCGGCAACAAAGGCTCATGGCCGTGAACTATCACGTTTACCTGATCTTCTTTTAAAACACCAAGATTTATACTGCCAAGAACAGGCACCGGCGTACCAAACATAATATCCTGTAAATCGGTGGATATCATTGAACCGCCCCAACCGTCTGCAAGAGCGCATCTTGTTGCCTGAAGAAGTATGTGCCGGTAATCCTGGTCAACGCCCATATGTGTCCTGTGCATGACCTCCACAACCTCCCTGTCGATGCCTCTTGGCATAATTCCATATTTTCTCCAGATTTCCTGCCTTCTCAGGGGGGCTTTCTTTGTGTAAACAAGTTCACCATGTTGTTTTCCAAATTCTTCCAAAGCCTTGTTGCCAAGCTCAACGGCTATGTCCTTCAACTCTCTATTTTCAATTTCAATACCAAAATCAAGGGCAACTTCAAGGAGCTTTACTTCATCTTTGATCGCAAACCCCTGGGCTTCGCCTCGTGCTGTTTTTATAAATGTCTCCGCAACTTCTCTCGCATGGTCGGAATGAGAGGCAGAGCCTGCAGCAATCTTCCTGGCAAAGTTCCTTGCAACAACCGTGTCGATTGTAGCGCCGCATACTCCCCTGCGTTCCTTATGCTCATCCTTTTTAGACCTGGGGAGCCTGCACGGTCCCATTGCACAAACCTTACAGCAGCTTTCCTCCATGCCTATAGGACACGGCTTTATTTCATCTGCACGGGAAAAGGCTGTGCTTATCCCTTCCTTCTGAGCCTTGTCCAGAAGTTCAATAGTTGCTCCGTCTGCACTTCTCAACTTATTATCGGACATATTACCCTCTATTATTTTAATGGGGCTCACTATTTAATGGGGCTCACGTCGCCCCCTCCACCGGCCAAGCCGTCGGAGCCTCCCCTTCTCGCCCGAGAACGGGCTAAGAAAAGATCATTTAATGGGGCTCACGTCGCCCCCTCCACCTTTCCGTATGCACGAAGGATGTCCGCTCACTTATGTTCGCTTGGACGTCCGCTTGCGCTGGGACGCAAGTAAATGCATTTACTGACCCCTGATGTCAATAGTGGACACCAATCATATTCATGCTGCCTTCCTTCCTGCATAAAATTGCCGTTCATAAACAACGGGGGATAAATATCCAAGCCTTTTCTGCCGACGTTGCCGATTATAAAAGACCTCAATGT